>NZ_JBSFHA010000004.1:0-245392 GCF_053596855.1 Streptomyces sp. NPDC001617 | reverse complement strand
TGGCTCGGCAGGGGCCGGGTTCGAGGCCGACTGCACGATCGCCGCGCCCCGCGCGCCGGGCCGGGATGGCTCGGCAGGGGCCGGGTTCGAGGCCGCCTGCACGATCGCCGCGCCCCGCGCGCCGGGTCCGGACGACCCGGCAGGGGCCGGGCTCGAGGCCGCCTGCACGGACGCCGCGCCTCCCGCGCCGGGTCCGGGCGGCTCGGCGGGCGACCGAGTCGCTGCCGGCTGCGTGGTCTGGTCCGTGTTCATGCCCGCCCCACCAGGTCCGCTCGGCCCGACAGCAGGAGTGTCTCGGCGCGGTCGTCGTTCATGTCGTCCTCGACGATCAGTGCGGGCAGGCCGTGCACCAACCTGGCCTGTTCCGCGATCAGTTGGCGGGTGAGCGCGGTACCGCCCTGGACGGTGACCAGATCCGGCCGCCCGGAGCCTGCCACGGCGCGGTCCAACTGCTCGTACGCGGAGGGCAGTTCCGTCTCCCCGTCCGGTGCGGTGAGCCAGAGGCCGCCCCGCAGCTCAGTGAGGTCGATCGCGCTCAGCAGCCGCCCCGCGAACTCCCGCTCCCCCACCCGCAGCGGCGTCTCCAGCGGCAGACGGCCCTGGTGCGCGGCACGCCAGTCCTGGACGACCCGCTCGACGAACTCCGGGTCGCGGCGCGCGATCCGTTCCTTCCCGATGCTGCGGGAGATGAAGTGGAAGGCGAACTGCGTCGGCCCGAACGCGTCGTGGTAGCGCCCGAAGTGCTCCCACCAGGACAGGCTCGGCCGGGCGGAGGCCTGGATCCTCTGCACCGAGGGCCGGGCCGCCGCCTCGTACGCCTCCAGCGCGGCCGGCAGGTCGTCGCGGTGGGCGAGCAGGCTGTCGGCGAGGGCGATGGCGTCCTCCATGGCCATCTTGGTGCCGGAGCCGACGGAGAAGTGCGCGGTGTGGGCGGCGTCGCCGAGCAGGACGACGTTGCCGCTGTGCCAGCGGCGGGTGCGGCGGGTGCGGAAGTTGCCCCAGCGGGAGTTGTTGACGAGGAGTTCGTGACCGTCGATCTGCTCGGCGAAGAGCTTCTCCAGGTACTGCTTGGTCTTCTCGTCGCTCGGGCCGGGCGGCTGCGAGGTGTCGAACGCGTCGAGCCCCGCCCTGCGCCAGGACTCCTCGTCCGTCTCGACGATGAAGGTGCTGACGCCGTCGCTGATCGGGTAGCCGTGCACGGCGAAGGTGCCGTGCGGGCCGTGCTCGTGGACGAAGGTCAGCCCGTCGAAGAGGTAACTCGTCCCGAACCAGATGAACTTGGCGGTCGCGACCTCCACCTCGGGAACCAGCTCGTCGGCGAGCCGGTCACGGAAGCGGGAGTTGGCGCCGTCGGCGGCCACGATCAGGTCGTAGTCGGCCAGCTGCGCCGGATCGGCCGGGATCTCGTGACTGAACCGCACCTCGACGCCCACCTCCTCGGCCCGTCGGTGCAGCAGCTGGAGGAGGGTCCTGCGGGTGATGGCGGCCATGCCGTTGCCGCCGCAACGGATCCGTTCCCCCTTCAGCCGGACCTCGATGTCGTTCCAGTGGCGTCCGTACTCCGCGAGCGCGGTGCGCAGGACGGGGTCCGCGGCATGGATGCCGGCCAGGGTCGCGTCGGAGAAGACCACGCCGAAGCCGAAGGTGTCGTCCGGCCGGTTCCGCTCGAAGACCGTCACCTCGACCGACGGATCGGCCTGCTTGAGAAGCGTGGCGAAGAACAGCCCGCCGGGGCCCCCTCCCACACAAGCGATCCGAGAAACCATGGTTCGTCCCTCCACGTCCAGTATCGGCACGGGTCGGCCCGCACACCAGCATTGTGTGTCACTCATTCCACGGACGTCAATCATTTGTTACGTAATGACGAGCCTGCTCTGCGCGGCCTTACTCGGCATTGCGATGCACTCTTGCAACGGCCGTCTGTGTGACATAGTCGTTTCCGTGAAGCCTCGATCGATCGTCTTCGACCTGTTCGGCGACTACGTCCGCTACCGCGGCGGCACCGCCCGGCTGCGCACCCTCAGCGCCCTGATGGACTGCTTCGGCGTCGGTGAGAGCACGGTGCGGGTGGTCCTCGCGCGCCTGCGCAAGGAGGGCTGGTTCGACGTCCGGCGGGAGGGCCGGGAGACGCTCTACTCGCTCAACCAGCGCAGCCTGCGGCTCCTCGACGAGGGCCGCTCACGCATCTTCGACCGGGCTCCGTCCGACTGGGACCGGCACTGGTACATGGTCATCTACTCGGTCCCCGAGACCGAGCGGGGCGTGCGCGACCGTATCCGCAAGGAGCTGGCCTGGCTGGGCTTCGGACCGCTGGCGCCGTCCACCTACGTCTCCCCGCACGACCGGCTGCGACAGGTGCGGGAGAAGTTCGCGGACGAGCCGGCCATACGGCTCGACACCCTGCGCTGCCAGTCCGGCGGGCTGCCCGTGGACCGCGAGATGGCGGCCCGCAGCTGGGACCTCGCCGCCCTCAACGAGGACTACCGGGAGCTGCTGCGCACCTATCGCAGCCGGATGCCCTCGTACCGGGCCGGGCACCTCGGACCCGAGGAGGCGCTGGTCGAGCGCATGCGGCTGACGTACGACTACCGCAAGTTCCCCTTCCGCGACCCGGACCTGCCGACCGAGCTCCTCCCGGCCGGCTGGGTGGGCCAGGAGGCGCACGAGATGTTCCTGGAGGCCCACGAGATCCTCGGTCCGGCGGCCGAGGCGTACTACGACGAGGTGGCCGGCTCCCGCCCCGCCTCGCGTGCGCAGCAGCGGGAATGACCGACAACTCGCCCACGCGTCAAGCGGGTTCACCCCAGAACCGGGCACGACTCCACGAGCCGGCCGGCCGGGGCCTGTGTGGCCGAAGCCACGTCGGCGAGCAGGGGCCGGGAGTGTCCTTCCGTCCCTGAGGCGGGCTACCGTTTCAGGATTCCCCCTTTCCCCGCAGGCGGCTTGGACGGACCTCGGTGCTCGCAGATCTCTCGCCTCTCATCGCGGCGACCACGGAATGGCTGACGCGGGCCTATCCGGCGTGCGGCGGCGCGCTGGCCTCGGCGCTGTGCGAGGTACAGGCCCGCCAGGCGGTGACCGTCTCGGCGTGGCTGTGCTACCCGACGGCGATGGACGCGGGGCTGGTCGGCGTCGCGGGCACCGGCGGCTCGGCCGCACTGGACCGGATCAGCGGCGCGGAACCGGAGGACCAAGGGGACGACGAGGCCTGGCGCAGCTGGGTCGACGAGGTCGTGGCCAGCTGGGCGGCCTGTCTGCTGACCGACCCCGGGCTGGCGGTGAGGGCGGTCGCGGGGCTGGCGGACGGCGAGCACACGCACGGTACGCCGATGGAGTTCCGGCGGCTGGTCGCACCCGACGACCTCGACCGCAAGGCGGCCGCCCTGCTGCGGCACCCGGACCTGCTCGCCCCCGTGGCCGAGCTGCATCGCGCCCGGCTGCTGGACCGGCTGGGACCGGAGCAGGCACTCGTGGCCTGAGCGCGGGACACGCGGCTCGGACGCCCGTTCCGTCGGGCGGACCCGGAGTTCGCCGGGAGGCACTCCCTCACACGCCGGTGCCGCCCTGCGGCCCCACGGCCGGACCAGCGCAGGATATGCGCCGCGACCTCGCGCCGCTCGGCGCGGGCGCACCGGGAGACCCGCTCGCCCCTCCGCGCCGGATGCGACTCACCCACGCCCACCGCATCGGGCGCTCCCCTCGTAGGTCCACCCCTCAACACAGCTCCCGACTCCGGCCGTTGACAACCAACCGAACAATTCGTTCGACCCATCGGACATCGTTCGAAACCTCTTGACGTTGCGCCGCACCCCGATTGACACTCTCGCAACACGAGGTCACGCAACCGAAACGATCAGCGCCCTTGGCCGAGGCGCCCGTTGCCGGCTCGCTCCCCCATGCCTTGCTCTCCCATGCCGTGCTCTCTCCCCCCGTCAGCCATGCCTCAGCAGGGAACCCCACATGACGTACTTCGCACGTCCGCGCACCCGCGCGAGACGCCGGGCGGGCCGCCTCGCCGGTCTGGCCGCCGTGTCGCTGTTCCTGGGTCTCGTCGCTCCCGTCTCCCCCGCGCAGGCGGCGGACACCGCGGACGTCACCGACGGCCTGGCCCTCTGGTACAAACTGGACGGCGCCTCCGGCACCACCATCGCCGACGCCTCCGGCAACGGCCGTGACGGCACGGTGAACGGCACCGCCGACTGGTCGGCCACCGGTCAGGGGCTCGCCTTCGACGGTTCCGACACCTACATCAAGGTGCCGGACGACGTCATGAAGGGCATGGACTCGATCACCGTCTCGACGGACGTGCAGATCGACTCCGCGCAGACCACGCCGTACTTCATCTACGGCTTCGGCAACTCCAGCGGCGGCAACGGCAACGGCTACCTCTTCGCCACCGGCAACTCCCTGCGCACCTCGATCGCGACCGGCAACTGGTCGACGGAGCAGACCACCAAGCCGAGCGACTCGCACAACCTGACGCGCGGGGTGTGGAAGCACCTCACCTACACCCAGACCGGCACCACCGGTGTCCTGTACGAGGACGGCGTCGAGGTCGGTCGCAACACCTCGGTCACCCTCACGCCCGGCTCCATCGGCTCCGGCGCCACCACCGCCAACTACATAGGCAAGTCGCTGTACTCGGGCGACAAGCTCTTCAAGGGCCGTATCCGCGACTTCCGCGTCTACGACCGCGCGCTCACCGCGTCCGAGGTCGAGCAACTCGCCCTCCCCGTCGACACACAGGGCGTGGCCGACGACAAGGCCGCGCTGAGCCTCGGCGACACGAGCGCCGTCACCGCCGACCTGGACCTGCCCAGGACCGGTACGGCGGGCGGCAGTTCGATCACCTGGGCCAGCGACGACACGTCCGTGGTCTCGGACTCCGGCAAGGTCACCCGCCCCGCCGCCGGCCGGCCCAACGCCCACGCCACGCTCACGGCGACCCTGAAGAAGGGCACCGTGACGGACACCAGGACCTTCGACGTCACGGTGCTCCCCGACTTCGACGACCAGACAGCCACCGAGCAGGCCGCCCAGGCCCTCACCGTCCACAACATCGACGACGTACGCGACAACCTCACCCTGCCCGCCGAGGGCGGCTACGGCACGGATGTCACCTGGTCCTCCGCCGACCCCGACGTCGTCTCCGCCGACGGCACCGTCCACCGCCCCGCGCACGGCGACGGCGCCACGACCGTCGACCTGACGGCCACCGTCACCAAGGGCGCGGCCCGGGCGACCCGCACCTTCACCGCGAAGGTCCCCGAACTCCCCAAGAGGGAAGCCCTCAAGGGCTACATGTTCAGCTACTTCACCGGCGAGGGCACCGAGGACGGCGAGCAGATCTACAACGCCCTCAGCAAGGGCGACGACCCGCTGCGCTGGCGGGAGTTGAACGACGGCAAGCCCGTCCTGACCTCCACGCTCGGCGAGAAGGGTCTGCGCGACCCGTTCATCATCCGCTCCCCCGAGGGCGACAAGTTCTACCAGATCGCCACCGACCTGCGGATCTACGGCAACGGCGACTGGGACGCCGCCCAGCGCACCGGCAGCAAGTCCATCATGATCTGGGAGTCCACCGACCTCGTCCACTGGACCGACCAGCGGCTGGTCAAGATCTCCCCGGACAGCGCGGGCAACACCTGGGCGCCGGAGGCGTTCTACGACAGCAGGCTCGGCGAGTACGTCGTCTTCTGGGCGTCGAAGCTGTACGACAACGCCGACCACAGCGGCGACACGTACAACCGCATGATGTACGCGACCACCCGCGACTTCTACACCTTCAGCGAGCCCAAGGTCTGGATCGACCGCGGCTGGTCGGTCATCGACTCCACGATGATCCAGAACAACGGCACGTACTACCGTCTCTCGAAGGACGAGCGGAACAACACCTCCTCCACGCCCAACAGCAAGTTCATCTTCGAGGAGAAGAGCGACTCGATCCTGGGCAGTTGGGACCCGGTCGCCGAGGGCATCGGCAAGGGCACGATGAGCGCCGCCGAGGGACCGCTGGTGTTCAAGTCGAACACCGAGGACAAGTGGTACGCGTTCCTGGACGAGTTCGGCGGCCGCGGCTACATCCCCTTCGAGACGACCGACCTCGACTCCGGCAACTGGACGCCGGTCACCGACTACGATCTGCCGGCCACACCGCGCCACGGCACCGTCCTCCCGGTCACCCAGGCCGAGTACGACCGTCTGCTGCGCGCCTATCAGCCCGACCAGTTGGTGGAGAGCGTCGAGGACGTGACGGTGAAGACGCGCGTCGGCGAGGCCCCGGTCCTGCCGGCCACCGTCATCGCCACGTACGCCGACGGCGTCAAGCGCCCCGTCGCCGTCAGCTGGGACGACGTACCGGAGTCCGAGTACGCCCAGCCCGGCACCTTCACGGTCATCGGCAGCCTGCCGGACGGCGCCGCGATCCCGGTCCAGGCCCAGGTCACGGTGGACGAGCAGGGCGCCGACGTCCCGGCCGACCTACTCCTGCACTACGACTTCGACGAGACGTCCGGCAACATCGCGGTCGACTCCAGCGGCCATGGCTACCACGGCACTTACGTCCGTACGCCCGACTTCGGCACCGGGGTGCACGGCGGCTCGTTCAAGATGTCCGGCGACTCCGCCGCCTCCCCCTACGTCAAGATCCCGAACGGTGTGCTGAAGAACGCCGACAGCGTGACGGTGTCGACGTACGCCAAGTGGAAGGGCGGCAGCAGCTTCCAGTGGCTGTTCGGGCTCGGCCCGGACAGCAACAAGTACCTGTTCGCCACCCCCTCCAACGGCGGCTCCAGTCTCTACTCGGCCATCACGAAGGCGAGTTGGTCGGCGGAGTCCAAGCTGACCGGCGGTTCCCAGCTCACGCCCGGCGAGTGGCACCACGTCACCGTCACCCTCGACGGCTCCACCGGCACGCTGATCCTCTACTCGGACGGCGTCGAAGTGGCCCGTACGACGACGACCATCAAGCCGTCCGAGCTCTACGACGCGAACAAGGACTACACCGGCTACATCGGCCGCTCCCTGTACTCGGCCGACCCGTACTTCGGCGGGGAGGTCGACGACTTCCGCATCTACGACCGGGCCCTGTCGGCCGCGGAGGTCATGGAGCTCAGTGGCAACACGGCCGGCATCGCGAAGGCGACCGAGTCCGGGCTGAAGGTCGACGCCATCGTCGACAACGCCGACAGCAAGATCACCCTCCCGATGAAGGAGGGCACCGATCTCACGTCCCTGGCGCCCGAGTTCACCCTCGCCCACGGCGCGGCGATCACCCCCGCCTCGGGCAGCGTGCAGGACTTCAGCAAACCGGTGACGTACGAAGTGACCGGCTCCGACGGCCAGAAACGGAGCTGGACGGTCTCCGCGCTCATCATGAAGAGCCCGGTCCTGCCGGGGCTCAACGCCGACCCGAACATCGTCCGCTTCGGCGACACCTTCTACATCTACCCGACCACGGATGGCTACGACGGCTGGAGCGGCACCCAGTTCAAGGCGTACTCCTCGACCGACCTGGTCCACTGGAAGGACCACGGTGTCATCCTCGACCTCGGTCCGGACATCTCCTGGGCGGACAGCAGGGCCTGGGCGCCGACCATCGCCGAGAAGGACGGCAAGTACTACTTCTACTTCTGCGCCGACGCCAACATCGGGGTCGCCGTCTCCGACTCGCCGACCGGCCCCTTCAAGGACGCACTCGGTCAACCGCTGCTCAAGGCGGGCGAGTTCAGCGGCCAGATGATCGACCCGGCGGTCTTCACGGACGACGACGGCCAGGCGTATCTCTACTTCGGCAACGGCCACGCCTACGTCGTCCCACTGAACGACGACATGACCTCCATCGACACCTCGAAGGTCAAGGACATCACCCCGAGCGGCTACAACGAGGGCTCCTTCGTCATCAAGCGCAAGGGCACCTACTACTTCATGTGGTCGGAGAACGACACCCGGGACGAGAACTACCGGGTCGCGTACGCCACCGGCCCCTCGCCCACCGGACCGTGGACCAAGCAGGGTGTCATCCTCTCCAAGGACCTCTCGCTGGGCATCAAGGGCACCGGTCACCACAGTGTCGTCCACGTCCCGAACACCGACGACTGGTACATCGCCTACCACCGGTTCGCCATCCCGGGTGGTGACGGCACGCATCGCGAAACCACCATCGACAAGATGGAGTTCGACTCCGACGGCCTGATCAAGAAGGTCGTGCCGACCCTGACGAGCATCGACCCGGTGACCATCGTGCACGCCGGAGGTGACGCCCACGGGAAGGAGGGCGGCGCGATCGCGCTGAACGGCACCATCTCCGGTGCGGGCAGCCCGAGTTGGACGGTCGAGAAGGGGGCGCCCTGCTCCCTCGCCGACCCCTCGTCCGCGAAGACCACGATCACCTGCACCGACAACGGCACCTTCACGGCCACCCTGACCGGCGGCCGCAGCCACGACACGGCGACCGTCACGGTGACCAACGTGGCGCCGACCATCACCTCCGCCGAAGGACCGCACTCCGCGGTCTCGGTCGGTCAACGGGCCGTCATCACCGCCGAGTTCACCGACCCGGGCGCCGACGACACCCACACCTGCGCGGTCGACTGGAAGGACGGCACCGACCCGCAGCCCGGCACGGTCACCGCCTCCGGCTGCCGCGCCGAGCACACCTACGCCAAGGCCGGCATACGACGTCCGGTGATCACCGTCACCGACGACGACGGCGGTACGGACAGCAGGACGCTCCCCGAGCTGATCACCTACGACCGCTCCGCCGGACCCGTGTTCGGCACCGGCATCTTCACCTCACCGGCCGGCGCCTACCCCGCCGAACCGGACCTGACGGGCAAGGCCGCCTTCTTCCTCACGGCCTTCTACACCAAGGGAGCCACCACCCCCACCGGCCAGGCCTCCCTCGAACTCGGCCCGGCGAGGCTCCAGTTCCGCTCGACCGGCTCCGACTGGCTCGTGGTCACCGGCTCCCAGGCCGTGTACCAGGGCTCCGGCACGGTCAACGGCACCGGCGGCTACGCCTTCCGCATCACCGCCACCACCGCTCCGGACAGCTTCCGCATGAAGATCTGGAAGAAGTCCGGCGGCGATGTCCTCTACGACAACGCCACCAGCCCGAAGTTCATGGGCTTCGTCAGCATCGGCAACCACACGCGGTGAGCCGAACCGACTGAGAACTCCTTCCCCCACAGGAGGACCCCCACATGAGAACCCCTCACATCCGCACACGACAGTCACTGGTCGTCGCCGCGCTGGCCGCCGCCCTGCTGACGGGACCCGGCATCGCCCAGGCCGCCCCGCAGCCGGTACCGGCGTCCCAGGAGCAGGCGGCGGCGACCATCACCTGGACCTTGGAGCGGGCGAGCAGCCCGACCCAGGACCAGCAGACCGCATACGACCTGATCACCAAGGCGATGAACGCCGCGGTCGCCCGCTACAACAACCTCAGCGACCTCGGCAAGGCGATCACCGTCCGCTACGACCCGAGCGTGGCCACCGCCGACGGCAGCAACAACGGCACCATCCGCTTCGGCAGCAACCGCAGCTACATGACCGAGCGGACCGCCCTGCACGAGATCGCCCACACGATCGGCGTGGGCACCAACGCAAGCTGGAACACACTGGCCAGTGGCGGGACCTGGCACGGGGCGCAGGCCACGGCGCTGGTCAAGCAGTTCGACGGCTCGGGCGCCACGCTGTCCACCGGCGGAGGGCACTTCTGGCCGTACGGCCTGAACTACGAGAACGAGTTCTCGAACACGGCGGCCGACCGCCATGTACGGATCGTCGCCGCGATGGTGCGGGACGGGCTCTGACGGTTCAGCAGTAACTCGACGGGCGCACCCCGGGCCTCGGGGATCCGGGTGCGCCCGTTCGCGCACCGCGGGGTAGGACTCCCTGTTCGGGCCGACCGACCAGGCAGGGAGCCTCACCGTGGGACACACGACACGCGACGACTGGGATGCGCACTGCGCGAGCGGCAAGAGCTTCAGCGGACTCCGCGACTCCGAGCGCGAGTTGCTCGCCGCTCACGTGTCCGCCCCCGACGGCGGCGGACCTCGCCCTCGACGTCGGCTGCGGGCTGGCCGGCAGTGGCCGTCGCCATGGGCGCAACGGCCCTCCTGTAGCGCTCAGGCCAGGGACAGGAACAGCTTCTCCAGCCGCGCCCGCATCTGCGCCGAGTCCCGGACCTCCGGGTCGTCGCTGGTCATGCACTGTTCGAGCCCGGTCGCGATGATCGAGAACCCGGCCCGGTCCAGCGCCCGCGACACCGCGGCGAGCTGGGTGATCACATCCTCGCAGTCCCGGCCCTCCTCGATCATCCGGATGACACCCGCGAGCTGACCCTGGGCGCGCCGCAGCCGGTTGAGCGCCGACTTGAGCTCCTCGGCCGACATGTCGAGTTGCACACTTCCTCCTCCTGCATACCCCCGCGGGTATCGTACCCGCTGGGTGAACACCCCGGCCAAGGGCTGCGCGCAGCCGGCGGCGCTCGGCATCGAGGCTGCCACGCTGGACGGAATGGCGGCCGTCCTGGGCAGGCTGCCGTACCACAGGGCTCCGAAGGGCGCCGTCTCCTTCGAGGAGACGCTGCTGCGGCCGGCGGTCTGAACACGACGGAGCGGCCCCCGCTTAACGCGGGGGCCGCTCCGTCGTACGGACGCCTGCTCAGCCGATCTCGACCAGCAGGTCACCACCCTCCACCTGCTGGATGCGGTTGATGGCCAGCCGGTTGACGCGCCCGGCCCTGGTCGCGGTGATCGCGGCCTCCATCTTCATCGCCTCGATGGTGGCCACGGTCGCCCCGGCGTCCACCTCGTCGCCCTCGGCGACCGCGAGGGTCACCACACCGGCGAACGGCGCCGCGACATGGCCGGGGTTGCCGCGGTCGGCCTTCTCGGTCACCGGGATGTCGGAGGCGGCGGCGGTGTCGCGGACCTGGATCGGCCGTAGCTGGCCGTTCAGGGTGGACATCACCGTGCGCATCCCGCGCTCGTCGGCCTCGCCGACCGCCTCCAGCTCGATGAGCAGCCGGACGCCGGGCTCCAGGTCGACGGAGTACTCCTTGCCCGGGCGCAGACCGTAGAAGAAGTCCTTGCTGTCCAGGACGCTGGTGTCGCCGTAGGCGGCGCGATGGGTCTCGTACTCGCGCGTCGGGCCGGGGAAGAGGAGACGGTTGAGGGTCGCGCGGGGCTCCTTGGCGAGGCCCTCGCGGTCCTCCGGCGTCAGCTCCCGGACCGGCTTGGCCTCGGCGCGGCCCTCAAGTGCCTTGCTGCGGAAGGGCTCCGGCCAGCCGCCGGGCGGGGTGCCCAGCTCGCCGCGCAGGAAGCCGATCACCGAGTCGGGGATGTCGAACCTGTTCGGGGTCGCCTCGAAGTCCTCCGGCGGCACATCGGCGCCGACGAGGTGCAGGGCGAGGTCGCCGACCACCTTGGACGACGGGGTGACCTTGACCAGCCGGCCGAGCATGCGGTCGGCGGCCGCGTACATCGACTCGATGTCCTCGAAGCGGTCGCCGAGGCCGAGCGCGACGGCCTGGGTGCGCAGGTTGGAGAGCTGGCCGCCGGGGATCTCGTGGTGGTAGACACGCCCGGTCGGGGAGGCGAGGCCCGCCTCGAACGGGGCGTAGATCTTGCGGACGCTCTCCCAGTACGGCTCCAGGTCGCCGACCGCCTGGAGGTCGAGGCCGGTCGGCCGTTCCGAGTGGTCGGTCGCGGCGACGATCGCCGAGAGGGAGGGCTGGGAGGTCGTACCGGCCATGGAGGCCACCGCGCCGTCCACCGCGTCCGCGCCCGCCTGGATCGCCGCCAGGTAGGTGGCCAGCTGACCGCCCGCCGTGTCGTGCGTGTGCAGGTGCACCGGCAGGTCGAACTCGCGCCGCAGCGCCGACACGAGCTTCGCGGCGGCCGGGGCGCGCAGCAGACCGGCCATGTCCTTGACCGCCAGGACGTGGGCGCCCGCCTCGACGATCTGCTCGGCGAGCCGGAGGTAGTAGTCCAGCGTGTACAGACGCTCGTTCGGGTCGGACAGGTCCGAGGTGTAGCAGAGGGCGACCTCGGCGATCGCCGTCCCCGTCTCGCGTACGGCGTCGATGGCGGGGCGCATCTGGCCGACGTCGTTCAGGGCGTCGAAGATGCGGAAGATGTCGATGCCGGTGGCGGCGGCCTCCTGGACGAAGGAGTCGGTCACCTCGGTCGGGTACGGGGTGTAGCCGACGGTGTTGCGGCCGCGCAGCAGCATCTGGAGACAGATGTTGGGCACGCTCTCGCGCAGGGCTGCCAGCCGCTCCCACGGGTCCTCGGCCAGGAAGCGGAGCGCGACATCGTAGGTGGCACCACCCCAGCACTCCAGGGACAGCAGCTCGGGGAGGGTGCGGGCGACCACGGGCGCCACAGCCAGCAGGTCCTTCGTCCGCACCCGGGTGGCCAGCAGCGACTGGTGGGCGTCGCGGAACGTGGTGTCCGTGATGCCGATGGTCGGCGACTCGCGCAGCCGGCGGGCGAAGCCCTCCGGGCCGAGTTCGACCAGGCGCTGGCGAGAGCCGGCGGCCGGTTCGGCGGCGGGCAGCGCCGGCAGCTTGGTGCTCGGGTCGATCAGGTCGGGCCGCTCGCCGTGCGGCTTGTTGACCGTCACGTCGGCGAGGTAGGTCAGCAGCTTGGTGCCGCGGTCCGCCGAGGAGCGGGCGGTCAGCAGGTGCGGGCGCTCCTCGATGAACGACGTCGTGACGCGCCCGGCCTGGAAGTCCGGGTCGTCCAACACCGCTTGCAGGAAAGGGATGTTGGTGGCGACACCGCGGATGCGGAACTCGGCCACGGCACGCCGGGCCCGTCCGATCGCGGCCTTGAAGTCCCGTCCCCGGCAGGTCAGTTTGACCAGCATCGAGTCGAAGTGGGCGCTGATCTCCGTACCGGCGTGGGTGGTTCCGCCGTCGAGACGGATGCCCGAGCCGCCCGGCGAGCGGTAGGCGCTGATACGGCCGGTGTCCGGGCGGAAGCCGTTGGCGGGGTCCTCGGTGGTGATACGGCACTGGAGGGCCGCGCCGTGCAGCTTGACCGTCTCCTGGGAGAGCCCGAGGTCGGCGAGGGTCTGGCCGGAGGCGATGCGCAGCTGGGCCTGGACGAGGTCGACGTCGGTGACCTCCTCGGTGACCGTGTGCTCGACCTGGATGCGCGGATTCATCTCGATGAAGACGTGGTTGCCGTCGCGGTCGAGGAGGAACTCGACGGTGCCCGCGTTGCGGTAGCCGATCTCGCGGGCGAAGCGGACGGCGTCGGCGCAGATGCGGTCGCGCAGGGCCGGGTCGAGGTTGGGCGCGGGGGCGAGTTCGATGACCTTCTGGTGGCGGCGCTGGAGCGAACAGTCGCGCTCGAAGAGGTGGATGACGTTGCCCTCGCCGTCCGCGAGGATCTGCACCTCGATGTGGCGGGGGTCGACGACGGCCTTCTCCAGGAAGACGGTCGGGTCACCGAACGCGGAGGCCGCCTCACGGGAGGCGGCCTCGATGGACTCGCGCAGTACGGCCGGGTCCTCGACGCGGCGCATACCGCGACCGCCGCCGCCCGCGACCGCCTTCACGAACACCGGGAAGCCGATCTCCTCGGCGGCGCGGACGAGTTCGTCGACGTCGTTGGAGGGCTCGGAGGAGCCGAGGACCGGGACACCCGCCGCGCGCGCGGCGGCCACGGCACGGGCCTTGTTGCCGGTCAGCTCAAGCGTGTGCGCGCTCGGCCCGACGAAGGTGATGCCCGCTTCCTCACAGGCCTTGGCCAGCTCGGGGTTCTCGGACAGGAAGCCGTAGCCCGGGTAGACGGCGTCGGCGCCCGCCTTGCGCGCGGCGCGCACGATCTCCTCGACCGACAGATACGCCCGCACCGGATGCCCGGGCTGGCCGATCTCATAGGCCTCGTCGGCCTTCAGCCGGTGCAGCGAGTTGCGGTCCTCGTGCGGAAAGACGGCGACCGTCCGCGCGCCCAGCTCATAGCCGGCGCGGAATGCCCTGATCGCGATCTCACCACGGTTGGCGACCAGCACCTTGCGGAACATCACCGCTCCCTTCAGCCTGCCGATGGACGTCCCCCATGGTGTCGGTGACATGCGCTTCTGGCCATGTGAGCCGGGCCACTCAAGGAGTGATTTTCGCCGCTGCCTTGTTGATCGCCTCACGGATACGGGTGTATGTACCGCACCGGCAGACGTTCTCGATGCGGTCGATGTCGGCGTCGCTCGGCTGGGGCGTCTTCTTCAGCAGGGCCGCCGCGGCCATGATCTGACCGGGCTGGCAGAAGCCGCACTGGGCGACGTCGCAGTCCAGCCAGGCCTCCTGCACGGGGTGCAGGGTGTCCCCGTCGGCCAGCCCCTCGATGGTGGTGACCTCGCGGTCCGCGCAGTCCTTGACCTTGACCGTGCAGGGCTGGATCTCCTCCCCGTCGAGATGGCTGGTGCAGGCCCGGCAGACGCCGACACCGCAGCCGTACTTGGGGCCGGTGACGTGCAGCAGGTCCCGCAGCACCCACAGCAGCGGCATGTCGGCCGGGGCCTCGACGGTGACCTTCTCGCCATTGAGGACGAAGGAGTAGGACGGCATCGGTACCTTCTCAGAAGTTGAGCGGGAAGCGGCGGGGTTTGGTGCCGGTCGCCCGGGCGTAAGCGTTGGCCACGGCACCGGAAGCGGCCGGGACGCCGAGTTCGCCGGCGCCTCCGGGCTCCCCCGTGGACGGCATGATGTGCACCTCGAAGTGCAGCGGGGCGTGCCGCTGCCGGGCCCAGTGGAAGTCGGCGAAGCTGCCCTCGCGCACGGCACCCCGGTCGATGTGCAGCCCGGCGCTCAGAATGGTGGAGATCCCGTCGACCGTCGCGCCCATGAGCTGGGCCTCCAGACCGCGCGGGTTGACGGCCGTGCCGACGTCGGCGGCCATCACCACCTTGGTGATGCGAGGGTTCTTCGGATCGGTGGCGTCGATCTCGGCGAGACAGGCCACGCAGGACCCGTACTCCTCGTGCACGGCGACGCCCTGCCCGTGCCCGTCGGGCAGCGACCGCCCCCACTTCCCCGCCTCGGCGACCTTGTCCAGTACGGCCCTCACCGCCTTGTTCCGCAGCGTCGTACGGCGGAAAGCGACCGCGTCCTTCCCCAGGCTCCGGGCGACCTCGTCCACGACGACCTCCTCCGCGGCCCGCATCGTCCCGGAGTCCACCGACCGCCAGGCGCCGAGTGGGATCGGCAGATCGACACCGCCCGAATCGCCGGAGATCCGGCCGAAGTTGTAGAGACCGGAGTCGCTGGGCAGCGGGGCGGCGACGGGGCGTACGAAGGACGCCTGGTGGGCGGTTGTGCCCTCCGACTCATTCACCGAGGCCATCATGTGGCTGAAGGCCACCACCCGGCCGTCCTTGTGGCTGGCACGGATGCGGTGGTGGCTGGCCGGGCGCATCCTGCCGTGCCGGGTGTCGTCGTTACGGCTCCACATCAGCTTGACGGGCCGTTTCGCCGCCTTGGAGATCAGCGCGGCCTCGATGGCGGCGTCGTAGTGGAGCCGTCGTCCGAACGAGCCGCCGCCGCGCAGGACATGGACCGTGACCTTGGACGCGGAGAGTCCGATCGCGGAGGCGATGGTGTCCCGGGCGTCCATCGGGGTCTGGGAGGAGAACCAGATCTCGGCCTGGTGCGCGCGGACGTCGGCGATCGCGGTGAGTACCTCCATCGGGGCGTGGCTGACGAAGGCGAACTCGAACTCGCCCTCGACCTGCGTCGATCCCCGCGGCGGAGTGCCCGGCTTCGGCACGGCGGCCCGCAGCCGGGAACGGATGCCGGCGTCGGACAGCGAGGCCATGGGGCCCGGCGCCCACTTGATCTTCAGGGCGTCCCGGGCGTTGAACGCGTGGTGGAAGGTCTCGGCCACGACGGCGACCCCGCCGGGGACCCGCACCACGGCGTGCACGCCGGGCAGGGCACGGGCCGCCCGGTCGTCGACGGAGACGAGCTTCCCGCCGAGCGTCGGTGGCCTGGCCACCACGGTCGGCTTCGCGCCCGCCACCGTCAGGTCGCCGGTGTACTTCGCCTTGCCGGTGACGAGGTCCCGGGCGTCGATGCGGTTGGTCGGCCTGCCGATCAGCCGGTGCTTGGAGGCCGGTTTGGGCTTGGCCGGCACGGACGTGCGGCGGACCCTGGCGGCGCTCGCGCTGAGCGAGCCGAAGGTGGCCGTGCGGCCGTCCGGGGCGACGACCATGGTGTTGCGGGTGTGCAGGCTCCGGGCGGGCAGGTGCCAGCGGCGGGCGGCGGCGGTGACGAGCCTGGCGCGCGCGGTGGCGGCGAGCTGCCGTGCGGGGCCGTAGAGCGAACTGACCGAGTTGGAGCCGCCGGTGGACTGGTTGCCCTTGGTGCGGGCGTCCGCGAGGGGGATGTCGACATCGGCGAGGCGGGCGTCCAGTTCCTCGGCGATCATGACGGCGACGGCGGTGGTGATGCCCTGGCCGAGCTCGACCCGCGGCAGTCGTACGACGACCCTGTTGGCCGGGGTGACCTCCAGGACCAGCATCTCCTCGTCCGTGCCGGTCACCAGCACCTCGGCGGGGCCGCGGGCCGGCTCGGAGCCCTCGGCCGTCGAGGTGTCGCAGCCGAGCGGGGCGGCGACGGTCAGCGTCGCGGCCGACAGGGAGTAGACCATGAACTTCCGGCGGGACACCCCGGAGGTTTCGCTGTCGTCCACCACTCACTCCTCGGGTGCGTCGACCGATACGTCAACCGGTATGAGGCGCCAGGCGTTCTGTGGGTTCCCTGAAGGCTGCCGATGCGCCGACCGGTTCCGGCCCGTCACGGACAGGTTGTCCTCGTCTGCCCCTTGTCGTCCGTAGGCTCTGGGTGCGTAGCGGAACCGTGCGGTAGACGACCTGTCCCCACCAACCTACGGAGAACCATGGCCGACGCCAGCCCCGAGGCCCGTGCCGTCACTCTGCTGGGCCGCCCCAAGCTGTGGCTCGTACCCACCGTCCTGACCGGACTGCTCGCGCTGTTGCTGGCTCTCCTCTACATGGGCGGCATCGTCGACCCCCAGCGCGATCTGCACCATCTCCCCATCGCTCTGGTCAACGGCGACACCGGCAAGCCCCCGGCCGGGCAGCCGGCGAACGCGGGCACGCAGATCGCCGCGGCGATCACCTCCGACAAGTCGAACGACAAGGCCGCCTGGCGCGAACTGACCCTCGCCCAGGCCCAGGACCAGCTCGACTCCGGGAAGGTCTACGGCGCCCTCGTCATCCCCGCGAACTTCACGGACTCGATCACCGCGCTCAGCACGAACGGCGCCACCCAGCGGCCGACGATGACCGTGCTCACCAACCCCGGCAAGGGCAGCCTGGGTTCCTCGCTCGCCGGCCAGATCACCACGGCGGCCGCGCACCGGTCCTCCCAGACCCTCGGCAAGCAGCTCACGGCGGCCGTCGGCGGCCGGGCGAACTCCACGGCCAAGCTGCTGCTGGCCGACCCGGTGAACGTCGTCACCCAGGTCGGCCACCCCATCGGCCGCCACAGCGGTCTCGGCCTGAGCGCCTTCTACTACACCCTGCTGCTCGTGCTGGCCGGGTTCATGGGCGGCAACGTCATCAGCAACGGCGTCGACACCGCCCTCGGCTACGCCGACAACGAGATCGGCCCCTGGCACACCCGCCGCCCCACCGTTCCCATCAACCGCACCCAGACCCTGCTGCTGAAGATGGCGATGACCGCGGGCATCACGGTCATCAGCGTCTCGCTGGTCATGCTCGCCACCATCACCGTCCTCGGCATGGACGCGACCCACATCCCGCTGCTGTGGATCTACTCCTACTGCGCCGCGCTCGCCGTGGGCCTGGGCGTGCAGGCCATCAACGCGGCCTTCGGCGGGATCGGCCAGCTGGTGTCCATGTTCGTGTTCATCGTCCTGGGTCTGCCGTCGTCCGGCGCCACGGTCCCCCTCCAGGCGGTCCCCGGCTTCTACCGCTTCCTCTCCCACTTCGAGCCCATGCGCCAGCTCAGCGACGGCGTCCGCGCCATCCTCTACTTCGACGCCCGCGGCGACGCCGGCCTCACCCGATCATGGATCATGATTGCGATCGGCGCGGCCTTCGGTCTGCTCTTCGGCTTCGCGATGACCAGGTACTACGACCGCAAGGGCCACAAACGCCTGACGCCGCAACCTGTTCGACAGGACATCAGAGAAGAGGAATGAACGTGTCCGTCCTCGTCCGGCGACGCGCCGACCACGATCTCGACACCTGCGTGGAGATCCTCGCCGAGGTGCACCGGCACAGCGGCTATCCCGTCAACTGGCCGGAGCAGGCGGCCGATTGGCTGACTCCGCGCTCGCTGCTGGCCTCCTGGGTCGCGGAGTCGGACGGGCGGGTGGTCGGTCACGTCGGTCTGTCGCGGGCCGACGGAGGTGACGTGGCAGCCGGGCTCTGGGCCGCCCGCGCGGGTGTCGGTGTCGAACGGACCGGCGTGGTCGGCCGGTTGTTCGTGTCGCCCGACGCGCACGGGCTCGGCCTGGGCGCCGCGCTGATGGAGCAGGCCGTGGCGGAGGCTCAGGCGCGCGGGATGCATCCGGTCCTCGACGTCGTCACCTCCAACACCGCCGCGACGGCCCTGTACGAGCGGCTGGGCTGGGAGTTGCTGGACGTCGTGGAGGAGCGCTGGGGGCCGGACCAGGTGGTGGCCCTCGGCTGTTACGCGGCGCCGAGCGACTGCATGCGCGCGGCACCGGCCGACGTCATGTCCCTGCCGCACTCGACCGGGGACTGACCAGCCCCGTCTCGTACGCCACCACCACGGCCTGGGCCCGCTCGCGCAGGGTGAGCCTGGTGAGGATGCGGGAGACATGTCGCGGCTCTGCGTGAGGGCAGTTGGGGGCAGGTGTTTGTTCGCCGGTGCGGCGGTCGCGGTGCTGGGCTCGCTGCCGCCGGCGGGCTGGGCGGCCCGTATCCGTACGGCCGCCGCCCTGCGCGCCGAGTAGGCGCGAGACGCAACCCTCTCGCAACCTTGCCCGTGCTGCCCTGGGAGGCATGTATGAGGAGACCCCGCGCGTCGAACTCACCCCCGCGGCCGCCGAACTGCTGCGCACCCTGCGTGCCACGCACGGCCCGCTGATGTTCCACCAGTCCGGCGGCTGCTGCGACGGCAGCGCGCCCATGTGCTACCCGGAGGGCGAGTTCCGCACCGGCGGCTCGGACGTGCTGCTCGCGGAACTGCACGTGGACGGGGTACCGGAGCCGGTGACGTTCTGGATCTCGCGCAACCAGTACGAGGTGTGGAGCCACACGCGGCTGATTGTGGACGTCGTAGCGGGGCGCGGGAGCGGTTTCTCGCTGGAAGCACCCGAGGGGGTGCGTTTTCTCACCCGTTCTCGTGTAGTCGACGCATAGACGCTGCGGCGGTCATCGCCGTCTGGTGCACTTCCCCTGAGTCCTGGGACAGTTGACGAGACCTCAGGGGGTTCTGTGACGCATCGTCAGAAGCGTTTCGCAGCAAGGAGATCCGGCAGAACAGCACTCACGTTCCTTACGACACTCGGCGCGCTGGCCGGTGCCACCCTGGTGGGGGCGGCACCGGCCAGCGGCGTACCCGCGGCCACCACGATCGGGCCGGGCGTCACCTACCGGCAGTTCGACATCCAGGGCGGCAAGGGGCCGACCCACGCCCATCTGCTCACCGTCAACCTGCGCAACACCCGGGTTCGGCTCGACCTGCTGTACCCGGGAGCGGTGGCCGCGCGGGCCGCCGTCTCCAAGCTCGCCGACGGCCAGGGCGCGGTGGCGGGCATCAACGGCGACTTCTTCAACATCACCGAGACCCAGCACCCGGGCGTCGAGGCCACCGGCTCGACCGACGGGCCGGCCATCGCCGCCCAGCACGTCCTGAAGGCGTCGGTACCCGACGGCCAGCGCTTCGGCCCGGCGCTGCCGCCCGGCACGACCACGCAGGACGTACTGGGCGTGGGGGTCGACCGCAGAGCCCGGCTGGACAGCCTGGCCCTGCAGGGGTCGGTCAGGACACCCTTCGGGCGGCTGCCGCTCGGCGGGCTCAACCAGTTCGCGCTGCCCGAGAACTCGATCGGCGCCTTCACCTCGGACTGGGGCAGCGTCTCCCGGGTCCGCGCCATCTGCGGCACGGACACCGACCGGGCCGCCGCGTGCAGTTCGGACACCTATGAGGTGACGGTCCGGCACGGCCGGGTCGTCGCGGTGGCCGACGCCCCGGGCAGGGGCGCCGTCGCCGCGGGCACCACGGTGCTGGTCGGCCGGGAGGCGGGCGCGCGGCAGCTGCGGAAGCTGGTCACGGGCGAGCCGGTGAAGGTGACGCACCGGCTGGTGGCCGCCCGCTCGCGGGTGCCGTTCCGCTTCGCCCTCGGCGGCTATCCGGTGCTGAGGGGCGGGCAGCCGCTGGCCGGCCTCGACAACGGCACCGCGGCCACCCGCACCGCCGTCGGCATCGCGAACGGCGGGAAGCGGCTGCTGCTGTTCGCGCTGGACGGCGCGAAGGCGTACCGCACCGGTCTGACGATCGCCGAAGTCGCCGCCGAGATGCGGGCGTTGGGCTCGGTCGACGCCTTCAGCCTGGA
The DNA here is from genome assembly GCF_053596855.1 of Streptomyces sp. NPDC001617. Taxonomy (NCBI): domain Bacteria; kingdom Bacillati; phylum Actinomycetota; class Actinomycetes; order Kitasatosporales; family Streptomycetaceae; genus Streptomyces; species Streptomyces sp. NPDC001617. The sequence continues at coordinate 224,804 of NZ_JBSFHA010000004.1, read as the reverse complement.
CGGCGGCGGCTCGACCACGCTGGTCGCCCGCGAGCCGGGCGGGTCCGCGGTCACCGTGCGCAACCATCCGTCCGGCGACGCGGAACGCCCGGTCCCCGACGGCATCGGGGTGTTCACGTCCTGACCGCGAGCGGCCTCACGGACGCAGACTGCTGACGATGTCCGCCGTCGCCGTGAGGCCGCTGTGGATCGTCGGCGCCATGCTGGTGCCGGCGAGGAAGAACCCGAGCAGCAAGCAGACCAGGGCGTGGGAGACCTTCAGTCCGCCGCTGCGCATGAAGATCACCGCCAGGATCAGGAACAACAGCACCGCAGAGATGGAAATCGCCATCGTCAACCTCCTCCGCCACGCCCGTTTCGCGGCATTCGGCCGCAAGTGTGGCGTAGCGGAGGGCCGATCGGGGCAGCTGACCTGTCCGCCGAACGTGTGGTTCTACGCCGCCCGGTGGGCGTCCAGGAAGAGTTCGAGCCCGGCGAGGTCGTCGGTGTTGAAGTAGTCGATGCCGGCGTCGAGGAGTTCGGTCCACAGCGCGTCCCGGGCGGGTCCGGCCAAGTCCGGCGTGTTCCAGAAGCGCACCTTCTGCCCGGCGGCGTGTGCCTGGCCGATGATGCTCCGCAGCTTCTGCCGCTCGGCGTCCGGGAAGGCGCCCTCGCCCAGCCAGGTGAAGTTCAGCTGCCAGTTGTCGCTGATCAGCGGAATGAAGGAGGCGGGCGCCGGGGTGCCGAGGTCGGTGAGCCGGCCGTCGTAGAAGGCCCGGCGCACGCTCTGCGCCTCCATGGGCGTACGGGCCGCGCGGTCGCCGGAGATGACATTGGTGATCGCGCCGGGGAAGACACGGCCGTGGGCGTACGTCGTGAACAGGTGCCTGTAGCGCTGGAGATGGCGGTCGAGTTCGAGGTACGTCGACGAGCCCTCGGACTTAATGTCGATCAGCAGCTGCAGCGGGCGACGCCAACCCCGGTACACGGAACCGCGGTTGGCCTTGACGATGGCGGCGAGCGGGCCGAGGTAGAGGGACTCCAGCGTGCGGGTCGGGTCGAGGTCGTCCACCGTGTGGCCGATGAGGAGCCGGCCCTCGACGAGGAAGATGTCGGCCTCGACGCTGCCGAAACGGTGGTCGAGGGCGTCGAAGAGGGGGCGGGGGTGTTCGTAGTCGTTGTGGGCGTGGGCGCGCCACAACGGCGGGCGCCGGTGCTTCTGTTCGTCGGCGAACGCACTGCCGGCGGGCGGGGCGAGCACGGCAGCGAGCGTGGCGCCGAATGCGGTGAGGGCTCTGCGGCGGGTGACGAGGACCATCTTCTGCCTCCCTGTGGGGCGGGTCCGAACCACAGGGAGTATGAGGCGGATTGGGCACCGATGAACCTGTACATGCCAGGAGTTGGCCGGACTGCCGCTGCTTGTTCACTCCTTCGGCGACGGCGCACGAAAAAGCCCGCCCCAGGTGGGGCGGGCTTCACCGGGTGACGCTCAGGGAGCCTGCAGGTCGACGAGTTCGGCCACCGCGGCACGGTGGGAACCCGCCGTGCCGTAGGCGATCGAGTCGGCCTTGGCCCGCTTGAGGTACAGGTGGATCGGGTGCTCCCAGGTCATGCCGATACCGGCGTGCAGTTGCAGCGCCTCCTCGGCGGCGTGGACCGCGACGGGCGCCGCGTACGCCTGGGCGACGGCCACCGCCAGTTCGACGTCCTCGCCGGTCGTCAGGGCGTCCGCCGCGTTGCGGGCGGCGGCGCGGAGGCCCGCGACCTCCAGCCACAGCTGGGCGAGCCGGTGCTTGAGGGCCTGGAAGCCGCCGACGGGACGGTTGAACTGCTTGCGCTCCTTGAGGTAGCGCACGGTCTCGGTCAACGTCCAGTCGGCCACGCCGAGTTGCTCGGAGGCGAGGAGTCCGGCGGCGGTGCGCAGGGCCCGGCGGACGGCGGGTTCGGCGTCGCCGAGCAGTCGGCCGGGTGCGCCGTCCAGCCGGACGGTCGCCAGCGGGCGGGTCAGATCCAGGGACGGCTGCGCGGTGACGGTCACCGCGTCCGCCTCCACCGCGTAGAGCCCGCCGTCGTCGGCGGGGACCAGCAGCACGTCGGCCACCGCCGCGTCCGCGATGCCGGTCAACTCCCCGTGCAGGGCACCGCCTTCATGGCGTACCACCTTGTAGGCGCTGCCCGGGGCAACGCTCAGCGAGACGGCGAGGGCGCCGATCTTCCGCCCGGACGCCAGCTCGGCGAGCAGGTCGTCGGCGTCCGAGGCGAGCAGCGCCTCGGTGGCGACGACGGCGCTGGTGAGGTAGGGCACGGGGGCCACGGCGCGGCCCAACTCCTCCAGCACGACGGCGACTTCGCGGTGCGTGGCGCCCTGGCCGCCCTTGTCCTCGGGCACCAGCAGGCCCGCGAGGCCCATGCCGTCGGCGAGGGCCTTCCAGGCCGCGAGGTCGTGCGGGGCGTCGGACTCGGTGCGGGCGATGACGCCGGGGGCGTCGCAGTGGTCGGCGAGCAGGTCCCGTACGGCGGACCGCAGCGCCTCTTCCTCCTCGGAGTACAGCAGGTCGGTCATCGTGCGAGGTCCTTCCAGGCGACGTCCTTGTCGGTGCGCGGCTCGGACGGCAGGCCCAGGACGCGCTCGGCGACGATGTTCAGCAGGACCTCGCTGGTCCCGCCCTCGATGCTGTTCCCCTTGGAGCGGAGGTAGCGGTAGCCGGCGTCCCGGCCGACGAAGTCCACCAGCTCGGGCCGGCGCATGGTCCAGTCGTCGTACAACAGGCCCTCCTCGCCGCGGAGTTCGACCTCCAGGCCGCTGATCTCCTGGTTGAGGCGGGCGAAGGCGAGCTTCATGCCGGCGCCCTCGGGGCCGGGCTGGCCGGCGACGAGCTGCTGGCGGAGGCGTTCGGCGGTGAGGCGGGCGACCTCGGACTCGACCCAGAGCTTCAACAGCCGCTGGTGGAGGTCGTGGCTGCGCAGTTCGGGACGCTCGCGCCAGGTCTTGGCGACCGGGGCGATCATGCCGCCCTCGCGGGGCAGCCGCATACCGCCGATGGCGACGCGCTCGTTGTTGAGCGTGGTCTGCGCGACCCGCCAGCCGTCGCCGATCTCGCCGAGGCGGCGGGAGTCGGGGATACGGACGCCGGTGAGGAAGACCTCGTTGAACTCGGCCTCGCCGGTGATCTGGCGCAGCGGACGGACCTCGACACCCGGGTCGGTCATGTCGCACAGGAAGTAGGTGATGCCCGCGTGCTTGGGCACGTCCGGGTCGGTGCGGGCGATGAGGATGGCCCAGCGGGCGAGATGGGCGCTGGACGTCCACACCTTCTGCCCGTTGACCACCCAGTCTCCCCCACTCTCGGCTTCGCTCGGGCGGGAGGGGCCCCCATCCTCACGGACGGCCCGGGTGCCGAGCGCGGCCAGGTCGGACCCGGCGCCGGGCTCGCTGAAGAGCTGGCACCAGACCTCCTCGCCGGTCCACAGGGGCCGCAGATAGCGCTGCTTCTGCTCCTGGGTGCCGTACTTGAGGATGGTCGGCGCGGCCATGCCGAGGCCGATGCCGATCCGGCGCGGGTCGTTGTCGGGGGCGCCCGCGGCCTCCAGCTCGGCGTCCACGACGACCTGGAGGGAGCGCGGTGCGCCGAGGCCGCCGAGGCCCTCGGGGTAGTGCACCCAGGCCAGTCCCGCGTCGAAGCGGGCCCGCAGGAAGTCCAGGCGGTCGGTCGTGGCGGGCGGGTGTGCGGCCAGCAACTCCGCTGTGCGGCGCTTGAGTTCGGCTGCGTCGGTCATGCGGCGGCTCCGTTGTCCAGCGAGGGAAGGATCGTGACCCGACCCGTGGTGACGCCGTCGGCGACGCGCTGCACGGCGGCGGCGGCCTCGCCCAGCGGGACGCGCTCGCTCACCAGCGGCTTGATGGCGCCCCGGGCGGCCAGTTCGGTGAGCTGTTCGTGGCAGTGCAGGACCAGCTTCGGGTTCTTGGTGTTGTACAGGCCCCAGTGGAGGCCGAGGATCGCGTAGTTCTTCACCAGGGCGTGGTTCAGCCCCGGGCTGGGGATGGTCCCACCGGCGAAGCCGACGACCACGATCCGTCCCTCGAAGGCGACGACCTTGGTCGACTGGATGTAGGCCTCCCCGCCGACCGGGTCGTAGATCACGTCGGCGCCCCGGCCGCCGGTGGCCTCCTTGACGGCGGCGACGACGTCCTCGCTCTTGCGGTCGACGACGACGTCACAGCCCAACTCCCGGGCGACGGCGGCCTTTTCGGAACCCCCGACGACACCGATGACCGTCGCGCCGGCCGCCTTGCCGAGCTGCACGGCCGCGCTGCCGACCCCTCCCGCGGCAGCGTGGACGAGCAGTGTCTCGCCGGCCTCCAGCCGAGCCCTGCGGTGCAGGCCGAACCAGCCCGTCTGGTAGCCGATGTGCAGCGCGGCCGCCTCGGCGTCGTCCAGCGAGTCCGGGGCGGGGAGGAGAGCGGCGGCATCCGCGAGGGCGTACTCGGCGAAACCGCCGTACGGCAGCGCGGGGTTGGCGATGACGCGCCGCCCGTCCTCGGTCTCACCGCAGATCTCCACCCCAGGAGTGAACGGCAGCGGCGGGCGCACCTGGTAGTGGCCGCGGACCATCAGCACATCCGGGAAGTTGATGTTGGCGGCACGCACCTTCAGCAGGACCTGGCCGTCGCCCGGGGTGGGGGTCTCCACCTCCTCCAGCCGCATCACCTCACTCGGCTCGCCGAGCTCGTGCACTTGCCATGCCTGCATGCGGTGCCTCCACGGGACTGCGTCGTCGTACCGGAGTCTGGGCCGCGGTCCACTGACCGGGGTCCACCGCATACTAAGCGGTCGCTTGCCTTCGAGGGAACAGCCCTGCCGCGAACGTCACACCCGGCCTACGCGCCGGGCGGGGTGCCTTTCGAGCTCTCCTGCGCCCTGGCGACGGCCGCCGCCACCTGCTGCCGTACCGCCTCGGGCAACGGACCCCCGTCGACGGTACCCACCAGATCCTGGGCGAGTTGGTGCAGCTTGGTGTTGGTGTTCTGGGAGGCCGTGACGAGCACGGCCCAGGCGGTCTCGGGGCTCAGACCGAAGGTGGCCATCAGAATGCCGCGGGCCACGTCGATGACCGGCCGGGTCTGCATCGCCCGGCGCAGCTGGGCGACCTCCGTGCGCAGCTCCTGATCGACCTTCCCGCGCCGGTCCCCGCCTTCGGGAACGCCGACGGGCAGGGTGTGCGGGCCGCCGGGGCCGGGCGGAACGAACAGCTCACGGGTGCCGGTCAGGTCGAGCAGCCGTCCGACCGCCGGGCCGCAGTCCAGGACGGCGACGGTCTTGCTCTCGGCGAGGGCCCGCTTGCGCAGGTCGAGCAGGATGTTCAGGCCGCCGCAATCGCAGAATCCGACCGCGGCCAGATCCAGGTCGACGCCGGTGACCGAGCAGTCGAGGGCGTCGTCCAGCACGGGCCGGAGGTGCCCGGCACCGATGTCGAGTTCGCCACGGACCGTGACGATCGTCCGGTCGCCGTCGGCCGCGGACCGGATCGTGGCCAGACACGGAGCGCTCGTGTCGTGCACGGTGAGGGGCTGCACCGAGTGCGCAGGTTCCTGCATGGCCCTTCTCCCTCGTGTGCTCGCCTGCGTCCTGCTCCCAGATTCGCCCGTCCGACCCACACACGTCAACCAATACATGAAATAAAGTTCGGGTTTTTGAATGCGTGAATACCCAGTCGCTAGAGTAGGTCCATGGATGGAGTGCCGGAGCCACACACCGGATGGACGTTTCTCACCAACCACGCACGGGTGCTGGCCGCGATCGCCGACAACCACAGCGCCCGGATCCGCGACATCGCCGCACACTGCAGACTCACCGAACGTGCCGTCCAGAAGATCATTTCCGATCTGGAGCAGGACGGCTATCTCTCCCACGTCCGGGAAGGCCGCACCAACACCTACCGCATCGAGCCGGGCAAGGTGCTGCGCCATCCCGCCGAAGCCGGACTGAGCGTGGCCTCGCTGCTCTCCCTGCTCGCCCAGGCCGAGGCCGACCGCTCCCGGCCCGGAGGCCGTCCGCACGCCCCGGCCTGATCTCACGCCTGTTTCGGCCGTGCCCGTACGTGCATCCGCTCGCCCTGCGGCCCGAACAGGCTCAGGAACTCCACCGGCCCGTCCCCCGCCGAGCCGAACCAGTGCGGTACCCGTGTGTCGAACTCGGCGGCCTCGCCCGGCCCGAGCACCACGTCGTGCTCGCCCAGCACGACCCGCAGCCGCCCGGAGAGCACGTACATCCACTCGTAGCCCTCATGGGTACGCGGTTCGGGCTCCTCCGTGCCCTGCGGCACCAGCACCTTGAAGGCCTGAAGGCCACCGGGCTGCCGGGTGAGCGGCCAGTAGGTGCGGCCGTGTCGCACCAGGGGCTTGCTCCGCACCCGCGGGTCCCCCACCGCGGGCGCCCCGACCAGTTCGTCCAGCGGCACCTGGTGGGCCTGCGCGATCGGCAGCAGCAGCTCCAGGCTGGGCTTGCGCAGCCCGGACTCCAGCCGCGACAGCGTGCTCACCGAGATCCCGGTCGCCTCCGACAGCCCGGCGAGCGTGGCGCCCCGTTCCTTGCGGATGCGGCGCAGCCGGGGGCCGACCTCCGCGAGCACGTCATCAGTAGTCATGTGTCGTATTGCAGAATCGGCAAAGACGTTTGTCAATCCCGCGCCCTCGGAGTGACCGTGGCGGCATGACCGAGACATACGAAGTGATCGTGATCGGCGGCGGGGCGGCAGGTCTGTCCGCGGCACTCGTCCTGGGCCGGGCCCGGCGCCGCACCCTGGTCGTCGACGCCGGCGAGCCCCGCAACGCGCCCGCCGCCCACATGCAGGGCTACCTGTCCCGAGACGGAATGCCGCCGGGCGAGTTCCTGGCGATCGGGCGGGAGGAGATCGCGCGGTACGGCGTCGAACTCGTCCGGGACCGCGCGGTGGACGCCTCGAAGGGGCAGGGCTTCGCGGTGACCCTCGCGAGCGGCCGGCAGGTGCACGGCAGGGCCCTCGTGGTCGCCACCGGCCTCCGGGACGAGCTGCCGACGGTCCCCGGGGTCGCCGAGCGCTACGGCCGGGATGTGCTGCACTGCCCGTACTGCCACGGCTGGGAGGTCCGCGACCGGGCCTTCGGCGTGCTCGCCTCGACCCCGATGAGCGTGCACCAGGCGCTGATGGTGTCCCAGTGGTCGAGGGACGTGACGTTCTTCCTGCACACGGTCGCCGAGTCCGACCTGTCGGACGACGACCTGCGCAGGCTCGCGGCGGCGGGGGTGAAGGTGGTGCCCGGCGAGGTCGCGGAGCTGGTCGTCGAGGACGACCGGCTGACCGGCGTTCGCCTCACCGACGGCACGGTCCATGACCGCCAGGTGCTGTTCGTGGCACCCCGGGCCGTCCCGCAGACGGATCTGCTGGAGCGGCTCGGGGCCGAACTCCAGGAGACGCCGTTCGGCTCGTATCCCGTGGTCGACGGGACGGGCCTGACGAACGTGCCGGGAGTCTGGGCGGCGGGCAACGTCATGGGTTTCGCCGAGCAGGTCGTGAACGCGGCGGCCGGCGGCTACCGGGCGGGTGCGGTGATCAACGGCGAACTGCTGATGACCGACCTGGACGCAAGGTCCTGAAGGGGCGCGGGGCTGCATCAAGGTGCGGCTCCGCCGCGTGGGCGCGACAAGCCCCCGCCGGCCGCCGGACGAGACACAACCCGTCCGTCCAGGTGTAACCCGGCGCAGCGCGTTGCACCATGGCTGCATGCTGCTTGCCCGGCTGGCCCATGTGTCCCAGGAGGTCGCCGCCACCCCGGCGCGGTCCCGGAAGATCGCTCTGCTCGCCGAGCTCTTCCGGGACGCCGAGGCGGACGACGTGCCCATCGTGATCCCGTATCTGGCGGGACGGCTGCCGCAGGGGCGGCTCGGCGTCGGCTGGAAGGTGCTGAGCCACCCGGTCGCACCTTCCGCCGAGCCGTCACTGACCGTGCACGAGGTGGACGCCCTCCTCACCGACCTCGGCAAGGTCTCGGGCACCGGCTCGCAGGCCGAACGGGCCCGGCTGGTCGGGGAGTTGATGGGTGCGGCCACCGAGGAGGAGCAGCGGTTCCTGTTCGGGCTGCTCACCGGCGAGGTCCGGCAGGGCGCGCTGGACGCGGTGGCCGTGGAGGGACTGGCGCAGGCCACCGAGGCGCCCGCCGACGAGGTCCGGCGGGCCGTGATGCTCGCCGGCTCCCTCCAGACCGTCGCCCAGGCCCTGCTCGCCGACGGCCCGCCCGCCCTCGACCGCTTCCGCCTCACCGTCGGCCGCCCGGTCCTGCCGATGCTCGCGCACACCGCCCCCTCGATCACCGAGGCGGTGGAGAAGCTCGGCGCCTGTGCGGTCGAGGAGAAGCTGGACGGCATCCGCGTCCAGGTCCACCGCGACGGCGACACCGTACGGATCTACACCCGCACCCTCGACGACATCACCGACCGGCTGCCCGAAGTCACGGGCGCCGCGCTGCGGCTCAGGGGCGCGCGGTTCATCCTGGACGGCGAGGTCATCTCCTTCGGCGAGGACGGCCGGCCCCGCTCCTTCCAGGAGACGGCCGGGCGGGTCGGCTCGCGTGTGGACGTGGCCACGGCCGCCAAGTCGGTGCCCGTCTCCCCCGTCTTCTTCGACGCCCTGTCGGTGGACGACCGCGACCTGCTCGACCTGCCGTTCGACGAACGGCACGCGGAGCTGGCCCGGTTGGTGCCCGAGCCGATGCGGGTGCGGCGCGCGCTCGTGTCCGGACCGGACGACGCGGGCCAGGCCGAGGACTTCCTCGCCCAGACGCTGAAACGCGGCCACGAGGGCGTGGTGGCCAAGGGGCTGGACGCCGCCTACAGCGCGGGGCGGCGCGGCGCGTCCTGGCTGAAGGTCAAGCCGGTGCACACCCTCGACCTCGTCGTCCTGGCCGCCGAATGGGGCCACGGCCGCCGCACCGGCAAGCTCTCCAACCTCCACCTCGGCGCCCGCACGACCGACGGTGGCTTCGCCATGCTCGGCAAGACCTTCAAGGGCATGACCGACGCGATGCTGACCTGGCAGACCGAGCGGCTGCAGGAGCTGTCCGTCGACACCAACGGCCATGTGGTGACCGTACGCCCCGAACTCGTCGTCGAGATCGCCTACGACGGTCTGCAGCGGTCCACCCGCTACCCGGCCGGCGTCACCCTCCGCTTCGCCCGCGTGGTCCGCTACCGCGAGGACAAGCGCCCCGAGGAGGCGGACACCGTCGAGACCCTGCTCGCCGCCCACCCGGAGGTACGGCCGTGACCGCCAGGTGGAGCGCGGGACTGCTGTTGTACCGGCACACCGACCAGGGCCTGGAGGTGTTGCTCGGCCATATGGGCGGACCGTTCTTCGCCAGGCGGGACGCCGGGGCCTGGTCCGTGCCGAAGGGTGAGTACGAGCCCGACGAGGAGTCCGCCTGGGACGCGGCCCGGCGCGAGTTCCAGGAGGAGCTCGGGCTGCCACCGCCGGACGGAGAAGCGACGGAACTCGGCCGGATCCGGCAGACCAACGGCAAGACCGTCACGGCCTGGGCGATCGAGGCCGACCTCGACCCGGCGACCGTCGATCCCGGTACCTTCCGGATGGAGTGGCCGCCGAAGTCCGGACAGATCCAGGAGTTCCCGGAACTGGACCGGGTGGCCTGGTTCGGGATCGACCGCGCCAGGGACGTGATCGTGAAGGCCCAGGCCGCGTTTCTCGACCGGCTGGCGGAGCACTCGCCCTCAGGCAGGCCCTAGCAGACGCCCATGCGTTGCGGTCGCCCGTGGTGCGCGGGAAGGTCGTAACAAAGCCCGCTCCAGGAGGTCGGCCATGCCCATCGCGACGGTGAACCCGGCGAACGGTGAGACGCTCAAGACGTACGAGGCCATGGGCGAGGAGGAGCTGGAGCGCCGGCTCCAGCTCGCCGAGGCCACGTTCCGCACCTACCGCACGACGTCCTTCGCGGAGCGGGCGCGCCTCCTGAACCGGGCCGCCGGGCTGCTCGACGACATCCAGCAGGACATCGCCAAGGTCATGACCACCGAGATGGGCAAGCCGGTCAAGCAGGCCCGTGCGGAGGCCGCCAAGTGCGCCAGGGCCATGCGCTGGTACGCCGACCACGCCGGGGAACTCCTCGCCGACGAGGAGCCCTCCGACTCCGACGTCAAGGACTCCGGCGCGTCACGCGTGCGGGTGCGGTACCGCCCGCTCGGGCCCGTGCTCGCCGTGATGCCGTGGAACTTCCCGCTGTGGCAGGTCGTCCGCTTCGCGGCGCCGGCGCTGATGGCCGGCAACGTGGGGCTGCTCAAGCACGCGTCCAACGTGCCGCAGACGGCCCTGTTCCTGGAGGACCTGTTCCACCAGGCCGGCTACCCGGAGGGCTGTTTCCAGACGCTGCTCGTCGGCTCCGGCGCGGTCGACGACATCCTGCGTGACGACCGCGTCAAGGCGGCGACACTGACCGGCAGCGAGCCTGCGGGGCGGGCCGTGGCCGCCACCTCCGGCGAGATGATCAAGAAGACGGTGCTGGAGCTGGGCGGCAGCGACCCGTACGTCGTGATGCCGTCCGCCGACGTCGACCGGGCCGCCAGGATCGCGGTCACCGCACGCGTGCAGAACAACGGCCAGTCGTGCATCGCCGCGAAGCGGTTCATCGTGCACACGGATGTCTACGACGCCTTCGCCGAGCGGTTCGTGGCGGGCATGAAGGCGCTCAAGGTCGGCGACCCGATGGAGGAGGACACCGAGATCGGGCCGCTGGCCAGCGAGCAGGGGCGGGGCGATCTGGAGGAACTGGTCGAGGACGCGCGGCGGAGCGGGGCCGAGGTGCTGTGCGGCGGCCATCGGCTGCGGCGGCCCGAACTGCCCGGGTGGTACTACCCGCCGACCGTGCTCGCCGGGATCACGCGGGAGATGCGGATCCATCGCGAGGAGGCGTTCGGGCCGGTCGCCACGCTGTATCGGGCGGCCGATCTCGACGAGGCCGTGCTCATCGCCAACGACTCGCCGTTCGGGCTGAGTTCGAACGTGTGGACGCGGGACGAGGCGGAGGTGGACCGTTTCGTACGGGATCTGGAGGCCGGCGGAGTCTTCTTCAACGGCATGACCGCCTCCCATCCGGCGTTCCCGTTCGGCGGGGTCAAGCGGTCCGGGTACGGGCGTGAGCTGTCCGGGCACGGAATCCGGGAGTTCTGCAACATCACGACGGTTTGGCATGGGGCGTGAGTGTTGCGGGGCTAACATCCCGGTTGTGAACCGCGAAGTGACTCTGCCTCTGATCGTCGACGACCGCGGGACCTTGCAGGTGGCTGCCGCCGATGTCAGCAAGTTGTTGCGGACCGTGGGTGGGCGGTGGCTGCATCTTGTGGAGGCCGGGGAGGAGGGGCTGGACGAGGATACGGTGGCCGCGCTGACGATTGAGCTGGCGAAGCTTGCCGATCGGATTGATGTGGCGTGCATCGCGCACAGCAGTGGGGGTGGCTGAGCACCGACGGCGGGTGCGGGCCCTAGGTGAGCTGCGCGACCGTTGCCCAGAACATGGCCTCGTAGCTCTGCAGCAAGAGGCCGTATGTGTGTGCTCGTTCCTTGTCGAGGAACCCGGCGTCCAGACCCGCCTGAACCGCCGCCGTCGCCCTGCGGTCGAGTTCCGGGGCCGGTTCCGCGAAGAAGTCGAAGAAGGCGCAGGCCTCGGCCTTGAAGTCGTAGTGGGTGCGAAGTGCCTCGGCGATCGTTGCGCAATAGCCGCCCCACGCCGAGAAGTTGGCCGTGATGGCCAGGACCGCGTCCGTCGGGGAGGCGTTCAGGGCCAGCCAGGACACGTAGGACGGGTAGGCCTGGCAGCCCGGCAGGGGCTCGTAGGCCGTCGTCCGCATCGCGTCGACGCCGCAGGCCCTCGCGAACGGTTCGAGGCGTTCCTCCGCCGACGTCTCCCCCTCGGCCAGCATCTCGAAGTACGCCGCCGCCTCCGGCTCCTCCCTCGCTCGTTGCGCCAGATGCAGGAACGCCGTGCGGTCCGCGGGGATCACCCAGTGTTGTTCCAGGGCCAGGGTGGCGAGGGTGTCGCGGGGGGCCTCGCCGGAGGCGATCAGGGGGATCAGGGGGTTGGCCTGCGGGTCGGGGGCCAGCTGGGCGGTGGTCGTTCGCAGCAGGTCCGTGGCCGTGCGCTCCATCGCGTCCTCCGTCGGATGTGGGGCTCCTGTTCCGACCTTGGCACGGTGTCCCCGGGACGGAGTAGTCCGGCGCGGGTTCGTCGCCCTCACGGGTGATCGTGGACTGCACCGCTTCCCGAGGCGACAGCAGGCACGGAGACGGCGCCGACCTCACTCCCCGGCCCCGATGGCCTCGACCGGCCGGATGCGCAGCAGCACCCGGACCGGCACCATCGTGCCCGCGACGGCCAGGGCCGCCGTCACGCCCGCGATCGCCGCACAGCCCGGCGCGGTCACCGCGGGCCACGGCGCCCCGCCCAGCGCGAGGGCGACGAGGATCAGCGGGAACGCGGAGAGCAGCGTGCCGAGCCCCACCCCGGACAGGACGACGACGGCGCTCTCCCTGCGCATCATGCCGACCACCTGGCGGCGGGCGGTGCCGGACAGCCGTAGCAGCGCGAACTCCCGGCGGCGGGCCGCTGTGGTCATCGCGAGGGAGTTGACGACGGTGATCGCGGTGTAGGCGATGATCACGCCGACGACGAGGTAGTTGACCCAGGCGTTCGCGCGTTGTTCGGCCAACTGGTCGTCGGTGGCGAGGCCGTCGCGGAGCACGGTGCCGGGGTAGGCGGCGGCGACGTGGGACAGGGCCTGGGTGAGGCCCTGTGCGGAGGGGGTCGAGCGGACGAGGACCGAGGCGTCGGTCTTCTGGGTGGTGTGGGCGAGCAGGAGGTCGTGGTCCAGGGTGATGTCGGCGAAGCCGAGGCCGCGGGTGTAGACGGCGATCACCTTGCCGTGGAAGGGAGTTCCGTCGCCGAGGCGGAGGCCGGCGGTGTCGCCGACGCCGAGGCCGAGCCAGGAGGCCGCGGTGGTGCTGAGGGCGAGAGTGCCGGGCGACAGTTCCGTCAGGTCGCCGTCGCGGGCGTGCAGATCGAGGGTGGTTCCGAGTGCGGTGGGGTCCACGCCCTGGGCCCCGAGCGAGACGGCATCCTGGGCGCCCATCATTTCGCCCACGGCGACGACCTTGGACTTGACCAGTCCGGTGGCCGACTCGACCTGCTTCAACTCCCGTACCTTCACGGCCAGATCGGGCGAGACCCCGTTCGGTGCGGTGAGCACGTGGTCGGCGACGAGACCCGAGCGCACCTGGTCGGTCGACTCGCGCAGGGCGGTGGTCTGGGTGAAGACGACGGTCGACGCGAAGGAGACGGCGAGGACGAGCGGCGTGATCGCCCCGGCCAGACGGCCCGCGTTGGCCCGGGTGTTGGCCGCGGCGAGGTGGCCGGTGACGCCGGTGCGGGCGAGTGGCGGGGCGAGGAGGCGTACGGCTGTGCGGGCGAGCAGTGGGCCGAGGACGGCGGTGGCGATCACCAGGAGGAGGACCATGGAGTTGGCGAGGCCGACGAGGGTGAGGAAGTCGGCGTGCTGTACGAGGCCGGTGACGAAGGCTCCGGCCGCGATCACCAGCAGCACCAGGCCGGTGATCCTGCGCCCACGGCTCAGGCCGGAGGGCTCGACGGCGGCCTCACCGAGGGCCTCCGTCGGCCGGATGCGGGTCGCCCGCAGGGCGGAGACGAGAGCGGCGACCAGTGCGGTCAGGGTGGTCACCAGGACCGCCCCGAGGAACGGCAGCGGGCTGAGCGCCAGGGCGAAGTCGGGCGGCACGATGCCGTGTCCGGCGAACCGGTCGCGCAGCCAGTACACCAGGACCAGTCCGAGCGGGCACCCCAGCACCCCGGCGGCCGGCCCGGTGGCGGCCGCCTCCGCCGCCAGCATGCGTCGCAGCTGGCCCGGCGTGGTGCCGATCGCCCGCAGCAGGGCGATCTCCCGGCGCCGGTGCCGGACGGACAGGGATGTGGTGGCGTAGAGGACGAAGACGGCGATGAGCAGGACGTTTCCGCCGACCGCGGCGGCCAGCACCACGAGGTTGGACCCGCTGACGACGACGTCGAGGAACTCGGCCCGGCCGCGTCCGTCGCCGGTGTGTACGGCGAGACGGTCGTCGCCGAGGGAGGCACGGATCGCGTCGGCCAGCTGTCCGGGCGAGGTGCCCGGCGTGGCCAGGACTCCGAACGCGTAGATGGAGGGCGCGAGGTGGCGCAGGCCCGCGTCGGAGAGGAAGAGCACCGACCGGCGGGGGGCCCGGCCGTCCTTCAGGGCGACGAGGCCCGTGACGGTGTAGGTGCGGGGCGCGGACGTGCTCATCAGGCGGATCTCGTCGCCGGGGCCGGTGCCCGCGCGTGCGGCGAGTTCGGTGTCGAGGACGATCTCGTGGGCCGTGCGGGGCGCGTGGCCCTTGGTCAGCCGGAAGTCGCCGAGGGGCAGGGTCGACCAGCTGTGGGCCTCGGGCGCGGTGCCGTCGTGCCCCGGTACGGGGCGGCCGTCGGTGGTCGCCGGGCGTACCGTCGCACCGTCGTCCTCGATCACCGTGCGGACACCGTCGGCCCGCCGGATGCGGTCGGCCGGAGACGCCGTGAGCGGGACGCGTTCGGGCAGCGGCTGGGACTCCTTCATGGTCGAGCCGTCCAGGTCCTTCAGGGTGAGCGTGGCCTCCTGGCGGCCGGTGACCACCGCGTCCGCCGCCGCGTACCGTTCGGCCGGGGAGCCCGCGCGGATGCCGGACTCCAGGAGGATGCCGCAGGCACTGAGCACGGCGGCGCCGAGCAGCAGGGCCACGAAGGTGCCGGCGAAGCCTCCCTTGCGGGCCTTGAGGGTCTGCAGTGCGAGGGTGAGGATCACACCGCCCTCCGCAGGCCGGACATGACCTCGGCGACCCGGTCCGCGCTGGGGCCGACCATGCCGTCGACGATGCGGCCGCCGCTGAGGAAGAGCACCTGGTCGGTGTGGGCGGCGGCGACCGGGTCGTGGGTGACCATCACGACCGTCTGGTGGAGATCGGTGACGGCCTGCCGCAGCAGGACCAGGATGTCGCGGGCGGTCTCCGGGTCGAGGGCGCCGGTGGGCTCGTCGGCGAAGATGACCTCGGGGCGGGTGACCAGGGCGCGGGCGATCGCCACGCGCTGCTGCTGGCCGCCGGAGAGCTGGGCGGGGCGGCGGGCGAGTCGGTCGCCCAGGTCCACGGCGGCGACGATGTGCCGCAGCCAGGCCTCCTCGGGCTGTCGGCCGGCCAGGCGCAGCGGCAGGGCGATGTTCTGCTCGACGGTCAGCGACGGGAGCAGGTTGAAGGCCTGGAAGACGAAGCCGATCCGGGTCCGCCGCAGTTCCGTGAGGCGCCGTTCGCGCAGTACCGAGAGGTCCTGGTCGCCGAGGCGCACCTCGCCCGCCGTGGGCCGGTCGAGTCCGGCCGCGCAGTGCAGGAAGGTGCTCTTGCCGGAGCCCGAGGGGCCCATCACCGCCGTGAAGGTGCCGGACTCGATGCCCGCACCGACCTTGTCGAGGGCGAGGACGGCGTCCGGTCCCTCCCCGTACCGCTTTGTCACGTCCGTGAGTTGGACCGCGTACCGGCTTGCGTGCACCGTGACTCCCTGAGCGACCGTCCTTCAGTGGTGCCTCAAGTCCATCGGTGTCATGGGGACTTGGCCTCTGCCACACAGTCGAGGCGTCGGCTCCGCCGGTCGGGCGAGGGGGTCCGACGTCTCCTCCTTGCGGAGGAGCCTTCACGGGGGAGATCGGCGGTGGACTTTCAACCCAGGGTGAGATCACGGGCGTTGGCGATGCGGCTAACGTGACGGCATGGACCGGATGGAGTCGTTCGCGGGGCGCCACATTCCGCGTGCCGTCACCGACACGGCCCTCGCCCTGCTGCTCACCGCCGGGTGTGTGGCCCTGCCGCTGGCGATGCCGCCGAACGGCCCCGCGCTGCGCACGCCGAACGCGCTGTGGGTCGTACTCGTCCTGCTGATCACGCTTCCGGTCGCCCTGCACCGCCTGGCTCCGCTGCCCGCCCTGCTGGTGGTGACGTCGGCCGCGGGCGTGATCCAGGGCCTGCGCTATGTGCCGGAGCTGTCCGGGCCGGACGGCACGTCCATCGGGCCGACGTACCTGAGCGTCGCCGCGGCCGTCTTCCTGACCGCCAACCGCAGTACGCCCAGGGTCTCGGGCCTGGTCGCGGCGGTGATCGTCCCGGCCGCGGCCGTCACCGAGGCGGTCCTGGCCCCGGACGGGTACCGCATCGCCACCCTGCTCACCGAGTCGGTGATCCTGGTCGCCGCGTGGGCGCTGGGGCGGCTCGCCCGGGCCCGTGCGGCGATCCGGGACCAGGCGTTGGAGCGGGCCGCCGCGCTGGAGCGGGAGCAGGCCGCCGACGCGCGGGCGGCGGTCATGGAGGAACGGGCGCGGATCGCCCGCGAGTTGCACGACATCGTCGCGCACAACGTCAGCCTGATGGTCGTGCAGACCATCGCCGCCGACCGGGTCCAGGACCGGGACGCGGACAAGGCCCATGAACTGCACGGCGCCATCGAGGAGACCGGGCGGGCCACCGTCACCGAGCTGCGCCGTCTGCTCGACGTGCTGCGTACCGACGAGGATGCCGAGGGCGACCCGAGCAAGGAGCCGCCGCAGCCGAGAGTCGACGCCCTGCCCGCGCTGGTGGAGTCGGTGCGCTCGGCCGGGCTCCAGGTCGACTTCAGCACCAGCGGCACGCCCGCCGACCTGCCGGCGGGGTCACACCTGACCGTGTACCGGGTCGTGCAGGAGGCCCTCACCAACACCCTCAAGCACGCGGGCCGCACCCGGACCGCGCTCACCGTCGCCTGGGAGCCGGAGCGCGAGCGGCTGAGCGTACGGCTGTGCGACGACGGTCCGCCGGCCGACGGCGAGCCGGTACGGCCGCCGGTCGCGACGCATGGCACCGGGCACGGCCTGGTCGGCATGCGTGAGCGGGTCGGCGCGGTGGGCGGTTCGCTGCACACCGGCGCCCGGCCCGGCGGCGGCTACTGCGTGCACGCCGTCATCCCGCTCCCGGCATCCGAACCCCAGCACGAAGGGCACACCCCGTATGCAGGTCATCCGCGTCCTGCTGGTCGATGACCAGCCCATGATCCGGACGGGCTTCCGGCTCATCCTCGAAGCAGAGCCGGACATCACCGTCGTGGGCGAGGCGGCGGACGGCACGGAGGCCGTCGAGCGCGTCGAGGCCCTGTGCCCCGACGTCGTCCTGATGGACATCCGGATGCCGCGCATGGACGGCGTCGAGGCCACGCGGCGCATCGTGCGCTCGGGATCGCCCAGCAGGATCGTCATCCTGACGACCTTCGACCTGGACGCCCATGTGGTGGACGCGCTGCGCGCCGGGGCCAGCGGGTTCCTGGTGAAGGACGGGCCCGCGGACTCCCTGATGGGTGCGATCCGTACGGTCGCCGACGGGGACGCGGTGCTGTCGCCGCGTATCACCCACCGGCTGCTCGACCGCTTCGCCCACCTGGGCGCGCCGGCGGAAGCGCCTGTGCCGGCGCAGCTGGACGCCCTCACGGGCCGCGAACTCGACGTGCTGCGAGCGCTCACCCGCGGCCTGTCGAACGCCGAGATAGCCCTCGAACTCGGCGTGGGCGAGGCGACGGTGAAGACGCACGTCGCCCACATCCTGGAGAAGTACGACCTCCGCGACCGGGTCCAGGCCGTCATCCTGGCGTACGACAGCGGGCTGGTCGTCCCGCGCGGAGGCCGGTGAGCTAGCGGATCGGCATCCCCGACAGTGTGCGGGCGATCACCAGGCGCTGGATCTCGCTCGTGCCCTCGAAGATGGTGTAGATCGCCGCGTCGCGGTGCATGCGCTCCACCGGGTACTCCCGGGTGTAGCCGTTGCCGCCCAGTATCTGGACCGCCTGCGCGGTGACCTGCTTCGCGGTCTCGCTCGCGAACAGTTTGGACATGGAGCCCTCGGCGGCCGTGAACCGCTTGCCGTTGATCGCCATCCAGGAAGCGCGCCAGACCAGCAGCCGGGCCGCGTCGATGGACGTCCGCATGTCCGCGAGCTGGAAGGCGACGCCCTGGTTGTCGATGATCGGGCGGCCGAACTGCTCACGCGTCTTGGCGTAGTCGAGGGCGACCTCGTACGCGGCCCGGGCGGTGCCGACCGCCATCGCGCCGACGGCCGGGCGGGACGCCTCGAACGTGGCCATCGCGGCGTTCTTCACGCGCTCGCCGTTGCCGGCCTTGGCCCGCTCGCGGGCCCGGGCGAGGCGCTCGTCGAGCTTCTCCTTGCCGCCGAGGAGGCAGGAGCCGGGGACGCGCACGTTCTCCAGGACGACCTCGGCGGTGTGCGAGGCGCGGATGCCGTGCTTCTTGAACTTCTGGCCCTGGGACAGGCCGGGGGTGTTCGGCGGGATGATGAAGGAGGCGTGGCCCTTGGAGCCGATCTCCGGGTCGACGACGGCGACGACGACATGGACGTTGGCGATGCCGCCGTTGGTCGCCCAGGTCTTCGTGCCGTTGATCACCCACTCGTCCTTGGCCTCGTCGTACACGGCACGCGTGCGCATGGAGGCCACGTCGGAGCCGGCGTCGGGTTCGGAGGAGCAGAACGCGGCGACCTTTACATCGTTGGCGTCGCCGTACATCTGCGGGATCCAGGTGCCGATCTGTTCCTCGGTTCCGTTGGCAAGAACGCCCACGGCGGCCAGACCCGTGCCTACGATCGACAGGGCGATGCCCGCGTCGCCCCAGAACAGCTCCTCCATGGCCATCGGGATACCGAGTCCGGTGGGGTCGAAATACTGCTGGGCGTAGAAGTCGAGGGAGTAGATGCCAACCTTCGCGGCCTCCTGGATGACCGGCCAGGGAGTCTCCTCACGCTCGTCCCATTCGGCGGCCGCGGGGCGGATGACGTCGGCGGCGAAGCCGTGCAACCAGTCGCGGACCTCCTTCTGTTCGTCGTTGAGCTCCATGGTGAACTCGGCCATGTCCCCTCCAGCGGCAGCGTGCAAAAGTGTTACTAGCGGTAACCCTAGTTTGTTACCGGCCGGTAGGAAAAGTCAACTCCTGATGCTGCCCGGCAGCCTGTTCGATGCTCCGGGCAGGTCGGGTGTTAGTTTGCGCAGGCGTTACCGATTCAGCACGGGTGGGGAGAGTTCATGGACACCACACAGCGGACCGAGCAGCAGCGGTCCGCCGACCGACGTCGGCGCGAGCTGCTGGAGGCCGCGGACCGGGTGGTGCTACGGGATGGCCCACAGGCCTCGATGAACGCCATCGCGGCGGAGGCGGGCATCACCAAGCCGATCCTGTACCGGCACTTCGGTGACAAGAGCGGACTCTACGCCGCGTTGGCCAAGCGGCACACGGACGCGTTGCTGAACTCGCTGCGGGCTGCGCTGGACGCTCCCGCGGACAGACGCGACCGGGTCGAGGCGACGCTGGACACGTACCTCGCGGCGATCGAGGCGCGGCCTCAGGTGTACCGGTTTCTGATGCATCCGGCAGAGGGCGGTACAGCGGCTGAGCAGGGCTTCGATGTGGGCAAGCACTCGGCACCGCTGCTTCGGCGGATGGGCGAGGAGCTGGCCCAGGTCATCGGGGACCGCTTGGACCTCGGTCCGGAGAGCCAGCAGCTGGCCAGGGTCTGGGGTCACGGAATCGTCGGGATGATGCACGCGGCGGGCGACTGGTGGCTCGGCGAACGGCCCTGCTCGCGTGCGGAGTTGGTGCGCAGCCTGGCCGACCTGTTGTGGGGACGGCTGGCCGCGGCGGGCGACAAGATAGGCGGACCGGGCTTCTAACCCCGACGGCTCCAGGAAGCCTTGCTCGCCTGGCGGAGCACCTTCCGCTTTCGCCACCCCGTGAGGTGCTCCACATAGACACGGCCCTCCAGGTGGTCGCACTCGTGCTGCAGGCACCTGGCGAAGAACCCCGTCCCGTGCACGGTGACCGGCGCTCCGGTCACCGTGCAACCCTCCACCACCGCATGGTCGTAGCGTTCCGTCCCCGCCTCCAGGCCCGGCAGTGACAGGCAGCCTTCCGGGCCCCGGAGCACCACACCGTCGGCCTCCACCAGGCGGGGGTTCACCACATGGCCCAGGTGACGAACATCGTCGTCGTCCGGGCAGTCGTAGACGAACACCCGCAACGACTCCCCCACCTGGTTCGCGGCGAGGCCCACGCCCTGGGCCGCGTACATCGTCGCGAACAAGTCGTCCACCAGCGTCGCCAGTTCGGGGCCGAAGTCGGTGACCTCCGTACACGGGGCGTGCAGGGTCGGGTTCCCGAGCAGGGTGAGGGGCCGGACACGCCCGTGGGCGCCCGGGATGGAGCCGTTTCGCATGGCCGCAAGCGTACGGTCGCGCAGGTCTTGGCAGTGCCGTGGTTCGGGAGTGTGAGTGGATCTCGATAGGCTGAGGTTCACACCACGTTGCCGTCAGGCTGAGGCGCGGCGCGTACGCAAGGAGGATCGAGAACTGATGTCAGGCAACTCGGACCCGCTCACGCCGCGGGCCAAGCTGGCCGTGACCGCGGGCAAGGCGGTCGCAGCGGCATCGCGAGCCGCGGGGCGCGGCAGCGGTTCGGTGATCGGCGGCCGGGTGGCGCTCAAGCTCGACCCCGACCTCCTCGCACGGCTCGCCCAGAACCTGGATGTGACCCTGGTCTCGGCGACCAACGGCAAGACCACCACGACCCGGCTCATCGCCGAGGCGCTGCGCGCCGCCGGGCCCGTGGTCTCCAACGCCCTCGGCGCCAACATGCCGGCCGGCATCACCTCGGCGCTCGCCGGCAGCTCCGACGCGCGGTACGGCGTCATCGAGGTCGACGAGAAGTACCTCGCGGGCGTGGCCCGGGACACCGACCCGAAGTGCATCGCCCTGCTCAACCTCTCCCGCGACCAGCTCGACCGCGCCGCCGAGACCCGCATGCTCGCGGAGAACTGGCGCGAGGGGCTGGCCGGTTCGAAGGCCGTCATCGTCGCCAACGCCGACGACCCGCTGGTGGTCTGGGCCGCTTCCTCGTCCCCGAACGTCATCTGGGTCGCCGCCGGCCAGATGTGGAAGGACGACGCCTGGTCCTGCCCGTCCTGCGGTGGCGTGATGCAGCGGCCCGGTGACGACTGGTTCTGCGGCGAGTGCGGGTTCCGGCGGCCGACGCCGAGCTGGGCGCTCTCCGGTGACCATGTGCTCGACCCGCACGGCTCCGCCTGGCCCATCCATCTCCAGCTGCCCGGCCGTGCGAACAAGGCGAACGCAGCCTCGTCCGCCGCCGTCGCCGCCGTGTTCGGTGTGCCGCCGCAGGTCGCCCTGGAGCGCATGTGGCAGGTGCAGGCCGTCGCCGGGCGGTACGACGTCGTCCAGTTCCAGCAGCGCGACCTGCGACTGCTGCTCGCGAAGAACCCGGCGGGCTGGCTCGAAACGTTCAGCCTGATCGATCCTCCGCCCACTCCGGTGATCCTCTCCGTGAACGCGCGCGGCGCCGACGGCA
Organism: Streptomyces sp. NPDC001617; assembly: GCF_053596855.1. Classification (NCBI taxonomy): domain Bacteria; kingdom Bacillati; phylum Actinomycetota; class Actinomycetes; order Kitasatosporales; family Streptomycetaceae; genus Streptomyces; species Streptomyces sp. NPDC001617. Next base: position 203,292 of record NZ_JBSFHA010000004.1, on the reverse strand, counting down.
CCGACACCTCCTGGCTCTGGGACGTCGACTACACCCGCCTGTCGGGCCACCCGATCTGTGTGATCGGCGACCGCAAGCTGGACCTCGCGGTGCGGCTGGAGGTCGCCAACCAGAACTTCCAGGTGTGCGAGAACCTCGACCAGGCGGTGCAGATGAGCCCGCCCGGCCGGATCGAGGTCATCGCCAACTACACCGCCTTCCAGGACCTGCGCCGCCGCGTCGGCAACTGACAACTCAGGGGACTTTTGTGAGCGACAACAGCCTGCGGGTCGTCTGGATCTACCCCGACCTGCTCTCCACCTACGGCGACCAGGGCAACGTCCTCGTCGTGGAGCGCCGCGCCCGGCAGCGCGGCCTCGACGTGGCCCGCCTCGACGTACGCAGCGACCAGCCGATCCCGACCTCGGGTGACATCTACCTCATCGGCGGCGGCGAGGACCGGCCCCAGCGGCTCGCGGCCGAGCGGCTGCGCCGTGACGGCGGACTGCACCGGGCCGTGGAGAACGGCGCGATCGTCTTCTCCGTCTGTGCCGGCTACCAGATCCTCGGCCACGAGTTCATCAACGACCTCGGTCAGCGTGAGCCGGGTCTCGGGCTGCTGGACGTGGTCTCGGTCCGTGGCGAGGGCGCCCGGTGCGTCGGTGACGTGCTCGCCGACATCGACCCGCGCCTCGGCCTGCCCCCGCTGACCGGCTTCGAGAACCACCAGGGCGTCACCCACCTCGGCCCGACCGCCCGCCCCCTCGCCCAGGTCAAGCTCGGCAACGGCAACGGCACGGGGGACGGCACGGAGGGCGCGTACAACGACACGGTCTTCGGTACGTACATGCACGGCCCGGTGCTGGCGCGGAACCCGCTCATCGCGGACCTGCTGCTGAAGCTGGCGCTCGACGTGAACGCGCTGCCGCCGACCGACGACCGCTGGTACGAGGCGCTGCGCAACGAACGCATCGCGGCGGCCCAGCAGCCCGCGTAGAAACGGTGGCGCAGCACCCTGCGTGACCTGCGTGTACACCTGTACTCAAGCCAGACGTCACCAGCCCGTCTGACGATAAGTCCGCACAGGTGAGCGGGGTCGTCCAGCAGTCGGACGCACGCTACGGACCCGCCCCCTCCTGCCGCTAGGGTGGCGGGGTTCGAGCCGGACAGCGTGGTCCGGACCCGACCACGTGGAAAAGGTTTTTCGGGCTATGCGCATTGGTGTCCTCACGTCCGGCGGCGACTGCCCCGGCCTGAACGCCGTCATCCGGTCCGTCGTGCACCGTGCCGTCGTCGACCACGGCGACGAGGTCATCGGCTTCCGGGACGGCTGGAAGGGCCTCCTGGAGTGCGACTACCTCAAGCTCGACCTCGACGCGGTGAGCGGCATCCTCGCCCGCGGCGGCACGATCCTCGGCTCCTCCCGGGTCCAGCCCTCACATCTGCGGGACGGCGTGGAGCGGGCCAAGGGCCATCTCGAGGAGCTCGGTCTGGACGCGATCATCCCGATCGGCGGCGAGGGCACGCTCAAGGCGGCCCGGCTGATGTACGACAACGGCCTGCCGATCGTCGGCGTCCCGAAGACCATCGACAACGACATCGCCGTCACGGACGTCACCTTCGGCTTCGACACGGCCGTGGGCGTCGCGACCGAGGCCCTCGACCGGCTGAAGACCACCGCCGAGTCCCACCAGCGCGTGCTGGTCGTGGAGGTCATGGGCCGCCACACCGGCTGGATCGCCCTGCACTCCGGCATGGCAGCCGGCGCCCACGCCATCGTCGTACCGGAACGGCCCTTCGACATCGAGGAGCTGGCCCGCAAGGTCGGCGAGCGGTTCGAGGCCGGCAAGCGGTTCGCGATCGTCGTCGCGGCCGAGGGCGCCAAGCCGAAGGCCGGGTCCATGGAGTTCGACGAGGGCGGCAGGGACATCTACGGTCACGAGCGCTTCGCCGGGATCGCCCGCCAGCTGTCGATCGAGCTGGAGGAGCGGCTGGGGAAGGAAGCCCGGCCGGTCATCCTCGGGCACGTCCAGCGCGGCGGTACGCCCACCGCGTACGACCGTGTGCTCGCGACCCGCTTCGGCTGGCACGCGGTGGAGGCCGTGCACCGGGGCGAGTTCGGCACGATGACGGCCCTGCGCGGCACCGACATCGTGATGGTGTCGCTCGCGAAGGCCGTCGAGACGCTCAAGACCGTCCCGTCCGAGCGTTACGACGAAGCGGAGTGCGTGCTCTAGGCATGGACCGGGAACTCGCGATCGCGACCGAGCTCGCCGCGTGGGCCTCGGAGCGCATCCGCCGGCCGCGCGCCACGGACGAGGTGCGGGAGAAGGCCTCCCCGGCCGACATCGTGACCGACACGGACGAGGCGGTGGAGTCGCACGTCCGGGCCGTCCTCGCCCGCGAGTTCCCGGAGTACGGCATCGAGGGCGAGGAGTACGGCGTCCACGAGGGCACGCCCGGCGCCCCGCACTGGGTGATCGACCCGGTGGACGGTACGACGAACTACGCGCACGGCATCGGCTGGTGCTCGTTCTCCCTGGGCCTGGCCACCGAGCGGGGCGCGCCGCTGCTCGGTGTGGTGGCCGACCCCTGGCGCGGGGAGATCTTCTCGGCCACCAAGGGCGGCGGCGCCCGGCTGGACGGCCGCCCGATCCACGCGGCCGCCCATGACACCCTGACGGGCCACGCCTTCCTGACCGAGTGGGCGGCCCACGCCCACTGGCCCGGCATGGACGAGCTGCTGCGGGAGCTCTCCGCCCGCCACTGCACGGTACGGGTCATGGGCTCGACGGCCCTGTCCCTGGTCCAGGTCGCCGCGGGCCGTGCCGTCGCGGCGGCCATCGGCGAGTTCCACCCGGTGGACGCCCTGCCGCCGCTGCTGATCGCGACGGAGGCGGGCGCGGTGGCGGTGCCCGAGCTGCCCGCGTACGACACCCCGTTGCTGCTCGTCGCCCCGGAGGCGGCGCGGGAGGCGACGGCCCTGTGGGAGAAGACGGTACTGCGCCGGGGCGAGTGAAGCTCGGCCCCGGTCGCGGCCGCCGCGGGGCGCGGTTCTAGTCTGTGTGCGGACAGACTTGCACAACCCCCACGAACCAGGAGCCGTTGGATGGATCACAGCGGGCACGGCATGACCATGGATCTGCCGCCGTTCACGCTGGGACGGGGTCTTCAGTGGTCGGCGGACCCGTTCTTCCTCGTGGCCTGCCTGGTGGGGCTCGCGCTGTACGCGTACGGCGTCGTGAGGCTGCGGCGGCGCGGTGACAAGTGGTCTCCGGCGCGGACCGTCTCGTTCGTCATCGGTGTGCTGACCATCGGGCTCGTGATGTGCACCAAGCTGAATGACTACGGCATGGTCATGTTCAGCGTGCACATGGTGCAGCACATGGTCATCAGCATGCTGTCGCCGATCCTGATCCTGCTCGGCGCCCCCGTCACCCTCGCCCTGCGCGCGCTGCCGACCGCCGGCAAGGGCCGCAAGGGACCGCGTGAGCTGCTGCTGATGCTGCTCCACAGCCGGTACATGCGGATCATCACGCACCCGGCGTTCACCATCCCACTGTTCATCGCGAGCCTGTACGCGCTGTACTTCACCCCGATCTTCGACTTCCTGATGGGGTCGAAGACGGGGCACATCGCGATGATGGTGCACTTCCTCGCGGTCGGCGTCGTCTTCTTCTGGCCCATCATCGGCGTGGACCCCGGCCCGCAGCGGCCGGGCTATCTGATGCGGATGCTGGAGCTGTTCGCGGGCATGCCGTTCCACGCGTTCTTCGGCATCGCGCTGATGATGGCGTCGACCCCGATGGTCGAGACGTTCAAGAACCCGCCCGCCTCGCTCGGCATCGACGCGCTCTCCGACCAGACGGCGGCCGGCGGCATCGCCTGGGCATTCAGTGAGGTCCCGTCCGTACTGGTGCTCCTCGCCCTGCTGTTCCAGTGGTACAGCTCGGAGCAACGGCAGGCCAAACGCAAGGACCGGGCCGCCGATCGCGACGGCGACAAGGAACTCGAGGCATACAACGCCTATTTGGCCTCATTGAACGCACGCGGGCGTTGAAGGCTTCGCCATTCGGCGGCTTTCAGTAGCATGAAGCGCAAGGGGGAAACCGCAGGGGGGAGCGGTGATGACACTTCGCGCATTTATGCAAAGGGCCGGAAAATCGGTGATTCGGAGGATCGCCGTCCTACTCGTCCTCGTGCTCGCGGTCGGTGCATGTGGTCGAAGTACGCCACTGACCCTCGTGAAGGCGGTGGCCGCGGGGGTTCCGTCCCTCGCGCCGTTCTTCGACGAGAACAGCGGGCTCGGCCATGACCAGGCGCTTCGCACCCAGGCCGTGCACGGCAGCCTGCAACAGGGGGACACGCCAGGGCTGTACGGGGGCACGCGCAAGCCGACCATCTGTGACGTCAGGAAACTCAAGGCATTCCTCACCGATCCCAGGAATCACCAGAAAGCGCAGGCGTGGGCGACCGCGCTGAATCTCACCACCGATCAGATTCCGGGATATCTGGACCGGCTGACTCCTGTTCTCCTGCGTCACGACACTCTCGTACAGAATCATGACTACAGGAAGGGAAAGGCTGTTCCCTTCGACTCCCTGCTGCAGGCGGGAATCGCGATTCTCGTCGATGAACAGGGACTTCCGGCCGTGAAGTGCTCGTGCGGAAATCCGCTGCGGCCCTTCGCCGGTGACACGAACCGGATTTCGGTCACGTTCGAGAACGGCAATCGGAAGTGGAAGGGATACGAGCGTTCCTCCGTGGTGGCCGTGCGACCGGCGCCCCGGAAAATGGAACAGCTCGCCCTCGTCGACGTCGACCGTCCCGACCGGGGCATCGACCGTCCGGTGGGCACGACGGGCACGCACGACACGACGTTCGACGCGGCCGAACCCCTCACGGTGCCGGACGTCACCGGCGCGACCTTCGCCCGGGCGAGCCGGACGCTGACCGGCAAGGGGCTGGCGGCCGGGTATTCCGGCACGTCCCTGCCGCCCGACGACGCGCGGGTCACGGCGTCGAATCCGGCAGCGGGGACCGAGCTGCGGTTCGGGCAGTACGTGACGCTGAGCACGACCGGCGGGACGTCGTCCAGGAGTACGGGCGGGGGCACTTCCCAGGGGACGACCACTCCCCCGGCGTCCTCGTCGTCCTCCGGGACGTCCAAGGCGCCACCGTCGTCCTCGTCGCCGTCCACACCGTCGTCCGGTACGAGCCGCGGCTCCGGGCCGTCGTCCTCCGCGCCCGCGTCGAGCGCGCCGCCGCCCAGCTCGGAGAAACCTCCGTCGAGCGCACCGCCCCCGACGACCGGCTCGCCCCCGACCAGTGAGCCGGTGACGAGCAGCGCCGCCCCGCCTCCGTCGAGCGCTCCGGTGACCACCAGCGCGCCACCGCCGCCCAGCACTCCGGTCACCAGGAGCGCGCCCCCGCCCGAGACCACCAGCGCCCCGGCCTCCAGCGAGCCGGCGAGCAGCGCACCCGCCACGAGCGAGCCCGCGTCCTCGGGGCCCGCGTCGAGCGCGTTCACGTAGCGCCCCCGCAGAACCCGGGAGTCACCGGATGCAATCAGGATCACCGACGTCGGGAGTGGGCCGGGTCATCGCCGGCCGTTATCTGCTGCTGAACCGGCTCGGCAGCGGCGGCATGGGCCATGTCTGGCTCGCCCACGACCAGAGACTCGCCTGCGAGGTCGCGCTGAAGGAGATCGTGTTCCGGGATCCCGAGCCGGCGGGCGAGGAGCGGGAGGCCCGGGTCGCCCGGGCGCGCGCGGAGGCCCGGCACGCGGCAGGCCTGCGCGGTCACCCTCATGTGGTGACCGTGCACGACGTGCTGGAGCACGAGGGGCTGCCGTGGATCGTGATGGAGTACGTGGCGGGCGCCACCGATCTGCGCGACCTCGTCGAACAGCGCGGCCCGCTCGCCCCCGCTGAGTGCGCCCGCATCGGGCTGGCCGTCCTCGACGCGCTGACCGCCGGACACGACCGGGGGGTGATGCACCGGGACGTGAAACCGGCGAACATCCTGCTCGCGCCGGACCGCTCCGGAGCGCCGTACGGCCGCATCCTGCTCACCGACTACGGCATCTCGGTGCAGCCGGACGCCGGCGAGACCCGGTACACGCTGGCGTCCGTGCTGGTGGGGACGTCCGGCTATCTGGCGCCGGAGCGGGCCACGGGCGGGCCGCCGACCCCGGCCACCGACCTGTTCTCGCTGGGCTGCACGCTGTACTACGGCGTCGAGGGCCGGGGCCCCTTCGAGCGCGAGTCGAACCTGGCCGAGGTGACGGCCGTGGTCATGGAGGAGCCGCGCCCGGCCGTACGCGCAGGGGCGCTGGGCCCCGTACTGCGCAGCCTGCTCGAGAAGGATCCGGGGCGGCGGCCGTCCGCGACGGAGGCCGAGACGGCGCTGTCGCGGATCGTGACGCCGCAGGCCGAGTCGTACGCACGGACCCAGACCGACCTCGGCTCGCAGCCGCCTTGGTCCGGCACCGTCCCTCCTCCGCCGGGGGTGGGGCAGCAGCACTGGACCGAGGCCTCCCCGCCTCCGCCTGGACCGGCGCAGCAGCAGTGGGCGGGAGCCGCCGCTTCCCCGGACGGCTTCGGGCCCGTCCTCATGCCCGTGCCCGCGCCCGGCCGCCATCGCCGTGAACTCCCCCGCGCCCTGCGTGCCGTGATCGCCACCTTCCTCGGCCTGCTGCTGGCCCTGGGCGGGGTCTGGTACGCCGTGGCCCACCAGGCGAAGGGCGGCGACAACGGTACGAAGGCGGCGCCGTACGGGGCGGCCGTGGGGCTGGCCGAGCCGCTCCAGGACGGCGACTGTGTGGTCGCCGACTGGCCGGACTCCGTCCGTTTCCGGGGGACGCCTCGTCTGACGCTGGTCTCCCCCTGTCAGGGCAAGGCGCCCGACGGGCAGGTGATGGCGTTCGTGAAGGCCGCGTCGGCGGATGAGGCGCGCAAGAGCGGGCCGGTGCGGTGCGAGGAGCGGACACAGGAGGTCCGGGAGCGGCTGGCGGACGTGCGGACGGTCGCGATCGTGCCGACCGACGACGGCTTCGGGGCCGCGGGTCGGCAGACCGCCTGTCTGGTGCTGGGCGCGCACGGGCCCACGTACGGGCCGCTCGGCGCCCACCGCAAGCTGGGCTCCGCCTTCGTCGACACGTCGAACATGCAGCGCCGGGACTGTCTGGAGACCCGCACCAACCGCGACGCCCGGCTGGTCGCCTGCTCCGGCCCGCACAACGAGCAGGTGCTCGGCTTCACCCGGCTCGGCACGGGTGTCACGCTCGCCGAGGCCCGTACGGAGTCGGACACGGCCTGCGGGAAGGACGTGGCGCCACGCGACTACGGCTTCGACCCGTCGGTCTACACCTCCGGCTCCTGGACCAGTCAGGGACCGTGGAAGTCGGGCACGCATTTCGTCGTGTGCACCGTCCGGAAGCAGAACGGAGGCACCATGGAGGGGGACGAATCCTGAGGAGGGTGTTGCGATGCCCGGTTCCACGGACGGTTCTACGAAGGCGATGGGGGTGCTCACCGTCGGCGGCCTCGTCGTGGTGACCGCCTACACGGCGGCGCTCGGCTCCAACGGCTGGCTGTGGTTCGGCTGGGTCGTGCTGGGACTGCTGACCCTGGGGATGATCGCCACCCGCAGCGCTCCCTGAGGCTCAGTCCGCTGAGTACTCCTGGGCGATCCGCCCGGCGGAGTGCACGCCCGGCTGGTATTTCGGCAGCCGGGCGGACACTTTCATGCCCGCTCCCACGGCCGTCTCGATCACGAGCCCGTAGTCGTCGCCGTAGACCTGCCGGAGCCGGTCGTCGACGTTGGACAGCCCGATGCCTCCGGACGGGCTGGCGTCGCCCGCGAGGATACGGCGGAGCAGGACCGGGTCCATGCCGACTCCGTCGTCCTCGATGACGACCAGGGCCTCGGCGCCGGCGTCCTGGGCGGTGATGCTGATGTGGCACTTGCCCCCGGCGCTCACGGCCTTGCCCTCCAGGCCGTGCTTGACGGCGTTCTCGACGAGCGGCTGGAGGCAGAGGAAGGGGAGGGTGACCGGTAGTACCTCCGGGGCGATCTGCAGGGTGACCCGGAGACGGTCACCGAAGCGGGCCCGGACCAGCGCCAAGTAGTGGTCGATGGCGTGGAGTTCGTCGGCCAGGGTGGTGAAGTCGCCGTGCCTGCGGAACGAGTAGCGGGTGAAGTCGGCGAATTCCAGGAGGAGTTCGCGGGCGCGCTCGGGGTCGGTGCGGACGAAGCTGGCGATGACCGCGAGCGAGTTGAAGATGAAATGCGGGGAGATCTGGGCCCGAAGCGCCTTGATCTCGGCCTCGATCAGCCGGGTGCGGGACTGGTCGAGATCGGCCAACTCCAGCTGGACGTTCACCCATCGGGCCACCTCGCCCGCAGCCCTCACCAGGACGGCGGACTCGCGCGGGGCGCAGGCGACCAGGGCGCCGTGGACGCGGTCGTCGACGGTGAGCGGGGCGACGACGGCCCAGCGGACCGGGCAGTCCGGGTGGTCGCACTTCAGCCGGAAGGCCTCGCCGCGGCCGGTCTCCAGCGGTCCGGCGAGGCGTTCCATGATCTCCGTACGGTGATGGCCGCCGACGCCGTCCCAGACCAGGACCTCCTTCTGGTCGGTCAGACACAGCGCGTCCGTGCCGAGCAGCGAGCGCAGCCGACGGGCCGACTTGCGGGCGGTCTCCTCGGTCAGGCCTGCCCGGAGTGGGGGCGCGGCCAGGGAGGCGGTGTGCAGGGTCTGGAAGGTGGCGTGCTCGACGGGGGTGCCGAGTCCGCCGAGGCTCTCGGGGCGGGCCGTGCGCCGGCCGAGCCAGAACCCGGCGGCCAGCAGCGGGAGTACGGCCACGCACAGGCCGGCCAGGAATCCGCTCATGCCTTCACCTCCGCCCGCAGCTCCTCCGGCAGATGGAACCTCGCCAGGATCGCCTCCGTCCCCGTCGGCACCCGACCCGGGGTCGCCAACGACACCAGCACCATGGTGAGGAAGCCCAGCGGAACCGACCAGAGGGCGGGCCAGGCCAGTAAAGCGTGCAGGGGGCCGCCGCCCGGGAATCCCGCCATCGTCGCCGCCACCGCCACGAACGCCGCCCCGCCCCCGACCAGCATCCCGGCCGCCGCGCCCGGCGGGGTCAGCCGCCGCCACCAGATGCCGAGCACGAGGAGAGGGCAGAAGGAGGAGGCGGACACCGCGAAGGCCAGCCCCACCGCGTCGGCCACCGGAAGACCGCCCACCAGCACGCTCGCGGCGAGCGGTACGGCCATCGCCAGCACCGTCCCGAGCCTGAAGTGCCGTACGCCGCGCGTCGGGAGGACGTCCTGGGTGAGGACGCCCGCGACGGCCATGGTCAGCCCGGAGGCGGTGGAGAGGAACGCGGCGAAGGCCCCGCCCGCCACCAACGCGCCGAGCAGGTCGCCGCCGACGCCCCCGATCATGCGGTCCGGCAGCAGCAGGACGGAGGCGTCCGCGTCGCCGGTGAGGGCGAGTTCGGGGGTGTAGAGGCGGCCGAGAGCGCCGTAGAGGGGCGGCAGGAGGTAGAACGCGCCGATCAGGCCGAGGACGGCGACCGTGGTGCGACGGGCGGCGACGCCGTGCGGGCTGGTGTAGAAGCGCACGACGACGTGCGGCAGACCCATGGTGCCGAGGAAGGTGGCGAGGATCAGCCCGTACGTGGCGTACAGCGGGCGTTCCTCGCGGCCCGCGGCGAGGGAGGTCGACATGCCGCCGTTGGTGCCCCGGTCGGCGTCGGGGACGGCGGTGCCCTTGGCGAAGGTCAGCCGGGTGCCCCGCTGGATGTGGTGGGTCCCGGCCGGGAGTCGGATCCGTTCGTCGTCGCGGGCGCGGCCGTCGACCGTGCCGGTCACGGTGACGGTGAGGGGCTTCGCGAGCTTCAGGGCGAGGCTGTCGTCGACGCGGACGACACTCTGTTCGCGGAAGGTGGCCGGTTCCTCGAAGGCGTGGCGGGGTGCTCCGTCGCTCTGCCAGGCGAGGACCAGGAAGAGGGCGGGGACGAGGAGCGCGGTGAGTTTGAGCCAGTACTGGAAGGCCTGCACGAAGGTGATGCTGCGCATGCCGCCGGCGGCGACGGTGGCGACCACGACGACGGCCACGATCAGCCCGCCGAGGGAGTCCGGTGCACCGGTGAGCACGGTCAACGTCAGTCCCGCGCCCTGGAGTTGGGGCAGCAGATAGAGCCAGCCGACGCCGACGACGAAGGCCCCGGCCAGCCGCCGTACGCCGTGCGAGGCGAGCCGCGCCTCCGCGAAGTCGGGGAGGGTGTAGGCGCCCGAGCGGCGCAGTGGGGCGGCGACGAAGAGGAGCAGCACCAGGTAGCCGGCGGTGTAGCCGACCGGGTACCAGAGCATGTCCGGGCCCTGGATCAGGACCAGGCCCGCGATGCCCAGGAAGGACGCGGCGGAGAGGTACTCGCCGCTGATGGCGGCCGCGTTGAGGCGGGGGCCGACGGTGCGGGAGGCGACGTAGAAGTCGGAGGTGGTGCGGGATATGCGCAGGCCGAAGGCGCCGACGAGGACGGTCGCCACCACGACCAGGGCGACCGCGGGGACCGCGTAACTGGAGTTCATCGTCCGCTACTTCATCGGTCTTCCACGAGCCGCACGAAGTCCCGCTCGTTGCGTTCGGCACGCCGTACGTACCAGAGGGCGAGCAGGACGAGCGGGGCGTAGAGGCAGAAGCCGAGGACGGCCCATTCGAGGCGGCGGGCGTCCGGCATGGCGGCGAAGACCAGGGGCAACGGGCCGATGAGCAGGCCGAGGACCGCGAACACCGCGAGGGCGGCGCGGAGTTGGGTGCGCATCAGGGAGCGGACGTAGGTGTGACCGAGGGTGGTCTGCTCGTCGATCTCGGTGCGCGGGCGGTAGTAGCCGGAGGCGCGCTTGGTGCGGCGGGGCGGGCCGGTGACGACGACGCGGCGCTCGGCGGGGTCCTGGTTGGGCATGGTCAGGGCCTCCTCATCAGCAGGTCCCGCAGCTCGCGTGCGTGACGTCGGCTGACCTGGAGCTCCTCGCCGCCGACGAGCACGCTCACCGTACCCGCGTCCAGGCGGAGTTCGCCGACGTGGCGCAGCGCCACCAGGTGACGGCGGTGGATGCGGACGAAGCCGCGGAAGCGCCAGCGGTCCTCCAGGGTGGACAGCGGGATGCGTACGAGGTGGCTGCCCTTGTCGGTGTGCAGGCGGGCGTAGTCACCCTGGGCCTCGACATGGGTGATGTCGTCGACGGCGACGAAGCGGGTCACACCGCCGAGTTCGACGGGTATGTGGTCGGGGTCGGGCTCGTGGACGGGGATGCGCGGGGTGTTCTCGGTGAGTTCGGCGGCCCGGCGGATGGCCTCGGCGAGGCGTTCCTTCCGTACCGGCTTGAGGACGTAGTCGACGGCCTTGAGGTCGAAGGCCTGCACGGCGAAGTCCTCGTGGGCGGTGACGAACACGACCAGCGGCGGCTGGGCGAACCCGGTCAGCAGCCGGGCCAGGTCGAGGCCGTCGAGGCCGGGCATCTGGATGTCGAGGAAGACGACGTCGATGGCCTCGGGACCGCCCGGGCCGGACTCCAGCGCCCGGTTGAGACGCCGCAGCGCCACTGTCGCGTCGCCTGCGCCCTCCGCGCTGCCTATCCGTGGATCGGCGTTCAGCAGATACAGCAGTTCCTCCAGGGAGGGGCGTTCGTCGTCGACGGCGAGGGCGCGCAGCATGAACCCGGAGTGTAGGAGCAATCAGCACGCGTGGACATGTACCGGGGTGTGGACGTTCGTGCTGGATACAGTGCCCCCATGAACAGCAGGCCCGCCCCTTTCGACGAGCTGGACCGGAAGATCATCACCGCTCTGATGGCGAACGCGCGCACCAGCTTCGCCGAGATCGGCGCGGCCGTGGGGCTGTCGTCGACGGCGGTGAAGCGGCGCGTGGACCGGCTGCGCGAGACGGGCGTGATCACCGGGTTCACGGCGACGGTCGAGCCGTCGGCGCTGGGCTGGCGGACCGAGGCGTACGTCGAGGTGTACTGCGAGGGCGCCGCGCCGCCCCGGAGGCTCGCGGAGGTGGTCCGCAACCATCCGGAGATCACCGCGGCGATGACCGTGACAGGCGGCGCGGACGCGTTGCTGCACGTGCGGGCGCGGGACGTCGAGCACTTCGAGGAGGTGCTGGAGCGCATCCGGGTCGAGCCGTTCATCCGGAAGACGATCAGTGTGATGGTGCTGTCCCATCTGCTCCCGGAAAGCCCCGAGGCGGGCGCGACCCAGCCCGCTCCCGAATAAACATCCGAGTACGCAGCAGTCCTGCGTCACACCGCTCAAAGACGCAGCATTCCTGCGCGGACACGCAATTCTCGTTGCTTGTCGCCCCTCTCCGTCACTTCCTACCTTGGTGTCAACCCTCAGTCGACATCACGCAGGAAGCGGAGGAACCCCTCTGTGTCCGACTCCCGTGTGCCGCGCCGGCGGCGGTACCTCGTCTGCGAACCCAGACATTTCGCCGTGCAGTACGCGATCAATCCCTGGATGCAACCCGATGTCCGCGTCGACGTGGACCTGGCCCAGGAACAGTGGCAGGCGCTGATCGGCGCCTACCGCACCCACGGCCACACCGTCGACACCCTGGAGCCCGCCCCCGGTCTCCCGGACATGGTCTTCGCCGCGAACTCGGCGGTCGTCGTGGACGGCCGCGTCTTCGGCTCCTTCTTCCACGCGCCCGAGCGGCGCCCCGAGTCCACGCACTACGACACGTGGTTCAAGTCGGCCGGCTTCGACGTCCACCGCCCCGCGTCGGTCTGCGAGGGCGAGGGCGACCTGGTCTGGACGGGACGCTATGTCCTGGCCGGCACCGGGTTCCGTACGACCCGTGAGGCGCACCGCGAGGTGCAGGAGTTCTTCGGGCACCCGGTCATCAGCCTGACGCTGGTGGACCCGCGCTTCTACCACCTGGACACGGCGCTGTTCGTGCTGGACGACTCCGCCGACGGCAACAACATCTCGTACTACCCGGAGGCGTTCTCGCCGGGCAGCCGTGAGGTGCTGGCGCGCCTGTACCCGGACGCCGTGCCGGCCACCCTCGACGACGCGCTGGCCTTCGGCCTCAACTCCGTGTCCGACGGCCGGAACGTGTTCATCGCGCCCCAGGCCGAGTCCCTCGCCGCCTCCCTCGCCGAACGTGGCTATGTCCCCGTGCCCGTCGACCTGTCCGAGTTCCGCAAGGCAGGCGGCGGCATCAAGTGCTGCACCCAGGAGATCCGTTCATGACCGCTCCCGTGACCACACGCACCTCCGCCGACCTGATCCGCGCCGAGGAACCGGTCCTGGCGCACAACTACCACCCGCTGCCCGTGGTCGTCGCCCGCGCCGAGGGCACCTGGGTGGAGGACGTCGAGGGCCGCCGCTACCTGGACATGCTGGCGGGCTACTCGGCCCTCAACTTCGGCCACCGCCACCCGGCGCTCATCCAGGCGGCCCACGACCAGCTGGACCGCCTGACCCTCACCTCCCGCGCCTTCCACAACGACCGCCTGGCGGAATTCGCCGAGCGGCTGACCGAGTTGACCGGCCTGGACATGGTGCTGCCGATGAACACCGGCGCGGAGGCGGTGGAGTCCGGCATCAAGGTGGCCCGCAAGTGGGCGTACGAGGTGAAGGGCGTCCCGGCCGACCGGGCGACGATCGTGGTCGCCGCGGAGAACTTCCACGGTCGTACGACGACGATTGTCAGCTTCTCCACGGACGAGACGGCGCGGCAGGGTTTCGGCCCCTTCACACCGGGTTTCCGGATCGTGCCGTACAACGACCTGGCGGCGCTGGAGGCGGCGGTCGACGAGACGACGGCGGCCGTGCTGATCGAGCCCATCCAGGGCGAGGCCGGGGTGATCATCCCGGACGAGGGCTATCTCACCGGCGTCCGGGAGCTGACCCGGCGCAAGGGCTGCCTGTTCATAGCGGACGAGATCCAGTCGGGCCTAGGCCGTACGGGCCGTACGCTCGCCGTCGAGCACGAGTCGGTCGTCCCCGACCTGCTGCTCCTCGGCAAGGCGCTCGGCGGAGGCATCGTCCCCGTGTCGGCGGTGGTCGGCCGCCGGGACGTGATCGGGGTGCTGCGGCCGGGCGAGCACGGGTCGACGTTCGGCGGCAACCCGTTGGCCGCTGCGGTCGGCACCGCCGTGATCGAACTGCTGGAGACCGGCGAGTTCCAGCGCCGGGCCGCCGAGCTGGGCGTGGTGCTGCGCGGCGGGCTCACCAACCTGGTCGGCAAGGGCGTCGTCGGCTTCCGCTCCCGCGGTCTGTGGGCGGGCGTCGACATCGATCCGGCCATCGGCACCGGCCGCGCGGTGAGCGCCCGTCTCATGGAGGAGGGCGTCCTCGTCAAGGACACCCACGGCTCGACGATCCGGCTGGCGCCGCCGCTGACGATCACCGGCGAGGAGCTGGAGGGGGCGCTCGGCGCGCTGGAGAGGGTGCTGACCCAGGGCACCTGACCCACGGTGGGGCTGTGGGGACGATCGGTGTCCGGTACGGCGCCGGTGGTCCCCGCGACCCCAGTCGTGCCCGAAGGGTGAAGACTGGGTCAAGAGGTGGTAGACCACTCTCAGCGACAGAGAGGTCGGCCGTGGGCACTCACGAGGAGCGGGACGCTGCCCGGCAGCGGTTCGACGTGGCCGATGCCGCGCCCCTGCTGCTCGACGCGCAGGGTGTGGTGCGGAGCTGGACGGGAGACGCCCAGCGGCTGCTGGCGTACGCGCCGGCCGAGGTGGTGGGCACCCCGGTCTCCGGTCTGCTGGCCGCGGAGGACGCCGCGCGCGTGCCCGACCTGGTCGAACGGTGCCGCAGGGACGGCGGCTGGGCCGGGCTGCTGACCGCCCGGCACAAGGACGGGCGGCCGGTCCGCGTCATGGTGCGCATCACCCCGGCGATGGAACCCGGCGAAGCGCCCCGCTGGCTGGTCCTGCTCTCCGACGTGCCGGCCGGGGCACGCGGCTGGGACATGAGCCGTACGGTCCTGGAGCAGATGGTGACCGGCTCGCCCGTCGGCATAGCGATCGTGGACGCCGATCTGCGGTGCGTGTGGTCCAACGCGGCCCTGGAGCGGTTCGGCGGCGGCTCCGCCGCGGAGCGGCTCGGGCGGCGGCTCGGGGAGATCCAGCCGGGCATCGACTTCGCCGGCATCGAGACCCAGATGCGGCGCGTGCTGGAGACCGGGTGGCCGGTGGTCGGGTACGAGCATGTCGGCCACGTGCGTTCCGCGCCGCACCGTGAGACGGCGCACATGTTGTCGTTCACCCGCCTGGAGGACGAACGCGGCCACCCGATGGGCGTCTACTACACCGTCGTCGACATCACCGAGAAGCACCGGGCGCGGCAGCGGCTCGCCCTGCTAGACCGGGCCGGCGAGTGCATCGGCCGCACCCTGGACATCACGCGGACCGCGCAGGAGCTGGCCGACGTGGCCGTGCCGGGGTTCGCCGACTTCGTCTGCGTGGACCTGCTGGACTCGGTGCTGCAGGGCGCGGAGCCGGCGGCCGGGCCGGCGGTCGACCCGGACCGGGTGCCGCTGCGCCGGGCCGGACAGCAGTCGGTGAACATCGGTGTCCCGGAGGCCGTCGTGGAGGTCGGCGAGGTGGCGGCCTATCTGGCCGGTTCGCCACCGGTCCGCTCCCTCACCACGGGCCTGTCCTGGCGCGAGGGGCGGCTGGACCCGCTCGCCAAGGAGTGGGCGACCGACATACCCGGCGGCCGGACGGCCACCTTCCTGGAGCTGGGGCTGCACAGCGTGGTGATCGTGCCGATCCGCGCGCGGGGCGTCACGCTCGGCGTCACCAGCTTCTTCCGGCGCGGGCGCCAGGAGCCGTTCGACGAGGACGACCTGCTGTTGGCCGAGGACCTGGTGTCGCGGGCCGCGGTCTGCGTGGACAACGCCCGCCGCTACACCCGCGAGCGCGACGCGGCCCTGGTGCTCCAGCGCAGCCTGCTGCCGCGTCGGCTGCCCGAGCAGGACGCGGTGGAGGTGGCCGCCTGCTACCGCCCCGCCGACGAGCTCACCGGTCTCGGCGGCGACTGGTACGACCTCATTCCGCTGTCCGGCGCCCGTGTCGCCCTGGTCGTCGGCGAGGTGCCCGGGCACGGCATCGACGCCGCCGCGGCCATGGGACGGCTCCGCACCGCCGTACGCACCCTCGCCGCGCTCGATCTGCCGCCCGACGAGGTTCTGGCGCACCTCGACGACCTGGCCTCCCGGACGGCCCTCGAGGAGGGCGTCGATCCGGACGCCCCGCAGGTCGCCGGGTCCGGCTGTGTGTACGTCGTCTACGACCCCGTCGACGGACAGTGCACCATGGCCGCCGCGGGCCATCCCGCCCCAGCGGTCGTGCTGCCCGACGGTGCCGTCAGCTTCGTCGACCTGCCGCAGGGCTCGACGCTCGGCTCGGGCGGCCCGCCCTTCGAGTCCGTCGAGCTGGCCCTGGCCGAGGGCAGCACCCTCGCGCTGCACACCGACGGACTGCTGGCCCGCGAGGACCAGGACTGGTCCGTCGACCAGGATCGGGATCGGCTGAGCCGGGCCCTGGAGCGTGCCGCCTCCTCGCTCGACCTGCGCTGCCGGACCGTCGTGGACGCGCTGATCCCGGCCCGGCCGCACGACGACGTGGCCCTGCTGATGGCCCGCACCCGCCTGCTCGGCGCCGACCAGGTCGCCGACTGGGACCTGCCCGCCGACCCGGCCGTGGTCGCCGACGCACGCAAGGAGGCGACCCGACAGCTGACCGAGTGGGGTCTCGAGGAGCTGGCGTTCACCACGGAACTGGTGGTCAGTGAGCTGGTCACCAATGCCATCCGGCACGCGGAGGGCCCCATCCGGCTCAGGCTGATCAGAGAACGTGCCCTGATCTGCGAGGTCTCCGACGGCGGCGCCACCGCGCCCCATCTGCGCCATCCCCGCACCACCGACGAGGGCGGCCGCGGACTGCTGCTGGTCTCGCAGTTCACCCAGCGCTGGGGTACCCGGTTCGCGCCCGAGGGGAAGGTGATCTGGGCCGAGCAGTCGCTGACCGAGCCGCCGGCCTGACCGACGGGATCCGCCGTCCACCCTGTGACATGACGTGCAAAACTAGTACAAACCTGGCGGTGAGGCGGTGCCATGAGCGACCCGGCGATCGACTACGCGGCGGTGTTCCACGCGCTGCCCGGAATGGTGGCGCTGATGACGCCCGAGCTGATCTACGCGGACGTCAACGAGGACTTCCTGCGCGGCGCCGGACGCAAGCGCGAGCAGCTGATCGGCCGCTACATCTTCGACGTCTTCCCGGAGAACCCGGGCAGCCCGACCGCGCGGGGGGTGCGCAACGTGGGGGACTCGATGCGCCGGGTACTGGAGACCGGCGAGCGCGACACCATGGCTCTGCAGCGATACGACGTCGAGTACCCCGACCGGCCCGGGCAGTGGGAGGAGCGTTACTGGAGCCCGGTCAACGCGCCGGTGCTCGGCCCGGACGGCGAGGTGGTGCTCGTGGTGCACCGGGTCGAGGAGGTCACCGAGCTGATCCGGGCCCGCGGGGGGCCCACCAGCGGCCGGGCGCGGGTCCTGGAGGCCGAGCTCTACACACGCGCGCGTGAACTGCAGGATCTCAACGAACGGCTGCGCGCGGCCCACGCCCGCGAGCGCGAGGTCGCCCTCGCCCTCCAGGAGGCGATGCTCCCCGCCCGCCGACAGGTCGGCCACCACGGGGCCGCCGTGCGCTACCGGCCCGCGGTCGGCGCGCTGAACGTCTGCGGCGACTGGTACGACCTCGTCGACCTGGTGGGCGGCAACCGCCTCGGGGTGGCGGTGGGCGACGTGGTCGGGCACGGCCTGGCGGCCGCCGGGGTGATGGGCCAGCTGCGCAGTGCGCTGAGCGCCGCCTCCCGTGTCGCGGCGGGCCCGGCCGAGGCACTGAACGTCCTGGGCCGGTACGCGAACGTGGTCGACGGCGCCGAGTCGGCCACCGCCGTCACCACCTTCATCGACTTCGACGACCACACCATCACCTACAGCAGCGCGGGCCACCCCCCTCCGGTCCTCGTCCACCCGGACGGCCGTGTGGAGTTCCTCGACAAGGCCACCGACCCGCCGCTCGACGCCCACCCCGACCCGGCCCCCAGACCCCAGGCCTCTACGGCCTACACGGCGGGAGCCACCCTCGCCCTCTACACCGACGGCCTGATCGAACGCCGCCACGAGGACATCGACACCGGCCTGACCCGCCTCGCCGACTCCCTCGCCCGGCACCGCGCCCTGGACCCCGAGCGCCTGGCGGACGCCGTCCTGCTGGAGCTGCTGCCGCCGGGGGGCGCGACGGACGACACGGCGCTGGTGATCGTGCGGCTGTGAGCGCCGGGGTGTCGTCACGTACACCTGCGGGCGGGGGCACAGGGCCATGGTCCGGCGCCGGCGGGATTCGCAGCGTCGTCGGCATGACCACATACACGGGCGGCGTCAACGCCGCGGAACGCAACGGCATGGCTAAGAGGAGAGGACGTCAAATGGCCGCCTTCTGCCCGAGAGGTAGCAGGCCATCAGGACGCTCGCCCAACTCATCTGCGATCCCGCCGAGTTGGGCATGCTGCGCCTCAACTGGCGTACCGCCGACCGGCGTGACGGCGTACGGCGGCCGGGCCGTCGGGCGCGCCCGGACCTGGGGGCGGGCGCCGCGGACGTTATCTGCGGATGGGCCGGGACAGGACCGTCGTCACGGCCCTCCAGGACCGCATGATCGCGGAGAACGACGTCCTGCACCACCTGCCCGTGCAGGGCGGGTCAGTCCGCCGCCTTCTCTCACACCGAGACATGCCGGGGGCTCTCCGCCGTGAAGGGCTTCCGCGTCCAGTCCTCCCACCGGTCGCGCAGCCGCATTCCGGCCAGCCTCGCCATCAGGTCCAGCTCGGCCGGCCACACGTAGCGGAACGGGATGGACCAGTGCTCGGCGTGTCCGTCGCGGATGGTGACGTAGTTCGAGCTCATCGCCTGGGTGGCGACGTCGTACGCGTCGAAGGCCCATTTGGTGGAACTGATGGTGAACGGCACGGCATTCTGCCCGTGCGGCAGTTTGCGCAGTTCGGGCACCATCACCTCGACGACGAAACAGCCGCCCGGCCGCAGGTGGCGTGCGACATTGCGGAAGCACTCCACCTGGGTGTCCTGCGTGGTCAGGTTCATGATCGTGTTGAAGACCAGGTAGGCGACGGAGAACTCCCCCTCCACCTCGGCCGTCGCGAAGTCGCCGATCGTCACGCCGACACCCTCGCCGCCCGGCTTGGCGCGCAGCCGGGCCACCATCGCGCGGGACAGATCGATGCCGTGCACCGGGATGCCGCGGCGGGCCAGCGGGAGGGCGATCCGGCCGGTGCCGATGCCGAACTCCAGCGCTCGGCCGTCGCCGGCCAGTTCCGCCAGCAGGTCCACCGCCGGGCTCACCGCCTCGGGGCGGAACATGTCGGCCGACGAGTCGTCGTACCGGGCCGCGACGTCTTCTCCGAAGTAGCCGTCTTCATCGAGCATTCGGGGACCGTATCGCCGCCGGGCCGGTCTGCGCGCGCGGTTTTTCACAGGGGCGATCGCGGTTGCCCACGGGGACGATCGCGCCGAACTGGGCGTTCAGCTTGATCTGTACCGATCAGTAACAGGAGGCTGGTCCCGCAGTTGTCCCCCCGCACGCCACGCGGCGTCCGCCGTGTTCCGGCGAACTGCGCCTGGACATACACTGGCAGCCCCACAACACGCCGGTTGACCTGCTGGAACGCGGCGGCCCAGGCGACCCGCCGGAGTGAGGAGCGACCCTTTTGTTCTACTACCTGCTCAAATACGTGTTGCTGGGACCTCTGCTGAGACTGGTCTTCAGGCCTCGGATCGAAGGCCTCGAACACGTACCGGCCGAGGGCCCGGCCATCGTCGCCGGCAACCATCTCTCCTTCTCGGACCACTTCCTGATGCCGGCGATCCTCAAGCGCCGCATCACGTTCCTGGCGAAGAAGGAGTACTTCACCGGTCCCGGCATCAGGGGCCGGCTCACCGCGACCTTCTTCCGCAGCGCCGGACAGATCCCGGTCGACCGCACCGGCAAGGAGGCGGGCCAGGCCGCCATTCGTGAGGGCCTCGGCGTGCTGCGCAAGAACGAGCTGCTCGGCATCTACCCCGAGGGCACCCGCTCGCACGACGGCCGCCTCTACAAGGGCAAGGTCGGCGTCGCCGTCATGGCACTCAAGGCCCAGGTCCCGGTCATCCCCTGCGCGATGATCGGCACCTTCGAGGCGCAGCCGCCCGGCAAGGTCATCCCGAACCTCCACCCCGTCGTCATCCGCTTCGGCAAGCCCCTCGACTTCTCCCGCTATGCCGGCATGGAGAACGAGAAGGCGATCCTGCGGGCCATCACCGACGAGATCATGTACGCCATCCTGAAGCTCTCCGAGCAGGAGTACGTCGACGAGTACGCGGCCGTCGTCAAGGCGCAGCAGGCCGAGGCGGCCGGGATCGCCGAGAAGGAGCGCAAGTTCCCCCGGATGCCGCTGGGATAGGGCGGTCCGAGCACGGGCAAGGGGCGGCCGGAGTGTTCCGGCCGCCCCTCACTTCGTACAACCGCCTTTTACGGCTTGGGCGTTGCGTGCGGAGTGCAGGTCACGTCCGCGGTGTCCAGCTTGCCGGTGAGCAGGTAGGTGTCGACCCGCTGGTTGATGCACGGGTTGACCAGACCGGTCACGCCGTGGGATCCCGCGTCCTTCTCGGTGATCAGGCGGGAGCCCTTGAAGCGGTGGTGCAGTTCGACGGCGCCGTCGTACGGGGTGGCGGCGTCACGGGTGGACTGCACGATCATGACCTGCGGCAGGCCCTTGTGGGTCTTGACGTCCACGGGCGTCTGCTGCTTGACCGGCCAGGTGGCGCACGGCAGGTTCATCCAGGCGTTGGCCCAGGTCATGAACGGGTAGTTCTTGTTGAGCTCGGTGTTGTCCTTGTCCCACTTCTTCCAGCTGGTGGGCCACTTGGAGTCGGTGCACTCGACGGCCGTGTAGACGGCGTTGCCGTTCTCCGAGGAGATGTTGCCCGCGGTGTCGGACAGGTCCGGGGCGGCGGCGTCGACCAGGGCCTGGGTGTCGCCGGCGACGTACTTGGCGAAGACCGTGGCGACCGGCACCCACGAGGAGTCGTAGTACGGGGCGCTCTGGAAGAAGGAGATCAGCTCGGCCGGGCCGACGACCCCGCCGATGGGGTTCTTCTTCGCGGTGGCGCGCAGCTCCAGCCACTTCGCCTGGACGGCGTCGCGGGTGGTGCCGAGGTGGAAGGCGGCGTCGTTGGCGGCGACCCAGTCCTCCCAGTCCTTCCAGCGGCCCTCGAAGGCGACGTCCTGGTCCAGGTTGGCCTGGTACCAGATCTTCTCCCGCGAGGGGTTGACGACGCTGTCCACGATCATGCGGCGCAGATGGCCGGGGAACATCGTGCCGTAGACGGCGCCGATGTAGGTGCCGTAGGAGACGCCCAGGTAGTTGAGCTTCTTCTCGCCGAGCGCGGCACGGATGACGTCCAGGTCGCGCACGGTGTTGGGCGTGGTCATCTGCTGGAGCATCGCCTTGCCGCTGCGCTCGGCGCAGCCCTCGGCGTACTCACGGGCCAGCTTGCGCTGGGCGAGCTTGTCGGCCTCGCTGTCCGGGACCGGGTCGGCCTTGGGCGCCTTGACGAACTCCTGTGGGTCGATGCAGGAGATGGGCGCGGAGTGGCCGACGCCGCGCGGGTCGAAGCCCACGAAGTCGTAGGCCTTGGCCACGTTGGCCCAGATCGGGTTCTTGTTGGTGACGCGGGTCGGGAAGCGCATGCCGGAGCCGCCGGGCCCGCCCGGGTTGTAGACCAGCGCCCCCTGACGCTCTTCCTTCGTCCCCGTGTTGCCGATGCGGTCGACGGCGAGCTTGAGCTGCTTGCCGTTGGGCTTGGCGTAGTCGAGCGGGACGCTGACCCAGCCGCACTGGATGGGCTTGGCGAAGCCCCAGTCGGTGGGACAGTCCTGCCAGTCGATGCCGGCCTTCGCGGCCCGCGCGGCGGCGATGGCTTCGCCCCGGGCCTCACGGTCCTGCCCGTGCCGCGGGCTCGCACTGGCGATGGGCGCCGCGGCGGCGCCGGCTATCAGCGTCGCCGTGATGAGCAGTCCGGCCGAGCCGAGCGCCGTCGTTCGCCTGTTCGCTCTGATGCCCCTCAAGTGGGACCTCCCCCTCCAACTCTTCGATTGTCAGAGGGATCCTTGCGGTTGTGAGCACCCTGTGAACAGGTCCGGTTGACCTTCTTTACCATTCCGATAAACGGACTACCGTGTCCCGCTCAGCGGAATGTCACCCGAGCCCGGCCAAGGCCTTGTCCAACACCCGCCGCAGCCGCAGCGCATCATCCGCCACGGCGCTCACGAGCACCGCAGGTCCGGCCAACGGGACGAGTACGGCCCCCTCCCCCAGCACCCGGGCCGCCACCGGCTCCACCCGGAACTCCGGCCGGACGACGACGAGTTGGCCCACGGCCCGATTCCCACCCAGCACGGCGGGGCCGTCCCAGCCGCCGGGCGCACCGGGCCCGCACCCGAGCTCCTGATCGAGCACGACCCGCCCCTCGATCCGCACGGCAAGACGACTGCTCAACCGCCCGGGTTGCTCCCCGACCCGCCCGAGCACCTGCTCCTCCCGCAACACGACCCGAGCCCCCGCACCGACATCGACCCGAGTGGCGACCCGCAGATCGCTCCCACCGGCGGAGATCAACTGCTCGGGCAGCCACTGGAGTTCACCCCCGTCGGCCACCCGCAGCCGCACGTCGTACCGAGCCTCTCCCTTCGCCTGCCCCGGCAACGCGATGGTGGCGGCGGCCGACCCGACCCGCAGCCGAGCCCCGTCCTCCACCTCCGCCTCGACGCCGAAGTGGTCCCCGCCCAACGGCCCGCTCATCGCCCCGACGAGCATGACCCGAGCCTCGCTGCCACTCCCCCGGGTCCGGCGCAGGGCAAGCGGTCCCTCCCCTTCCAGAACAGGCAGGGAGGTACCGCCCCTCCCATCAGCCCGAGCAACGATCCGAGCGGTGGCCCGCACCCCGCTCACGGTCACACCGCCCAGGCCGCGAGCTGCCCCCGCACCCAGGCGGCGACGTCCGCGACCCCCGCCTCGCCCCTCAACGACTGGAAAACAACGGGCAGTTCGGCTCGCTGTTCCTTCGCGTCGGCCGCCATCCGCTCCAGGTCGGACCCCACGTACGGCGCGAGATCGGTCTTGTTGACGACGAGCAGATCGGCGGTGGTCACACCGGGCCCGCCCTTCCTCGGGATGTCGTCACCCCCCGCGACGTCGATCACGAAGATCTGAGCATCGACAAGACCCTTGGAAAAGGTGGCGGTGAGATTGTCCCCACCGGACTCCACGAGGATCAGATCCAACGGCCCGACCTCGTCCTCCAGATCCTCCACCGCCTCCAGATTGGCGGAGATGTCGTCCCGGATCGCGGTGTGCGGACAGGCCCCCGTCTCCACGGCAGTGATCCGCTCGGGCGGCAACACGGCCTCCCGCAACAGGAAGTCGGCGTCCTCGCGGGTGTAGATGTCGTTGGTGACGACGGCAAGCGACAGCTCGTCCCGCAGGGCCCGGCAGAGGGCGGCGACGGTGGCGGTCTTCCCGGACCCGACGGGACCACCGAGCCCGATCCGCAGGGCACGACGGGCTCCATCGGGACGGTGCGCATCGGCACTGACGGCGGAGGGGCCGTCGTGGGAGTGGTCGAGGTGCATGGGGCGGCTCCTACGGTGTATCCACGGTACTTTTCAGCGCGGTCCAGGCACTCTCGGCCTGGTGGGGTCGAGACTCTAGGACGCGAACAGACGTACAGGCCACGCGGCATGGACCTCAGCGGCGATCTCCATCAGCGGCGCCGAAGCCGCGGGCAACGCATCGACCCCGTCGTCGACCACCCGCCCCGCCGCCTCCACCGCCCGGTCCACCACCCGATCCACCTCGGGCGCCAACCGAGCCAACACCCCCGTGGCGTCAAAGGGATCAAGACTCAACAACCGCACCGTCGCCGAGGCCGGTCCACTGACACACTCGTACGCCGCGCAGTAAGCCGCGTCCACGGCCCCCAGCCCCGCCACCCGAGCCGCAAGCCCCAACACCACGGGCTGATGCGTCCCCTTGGGAAACTCCCGCGCCACGGCGTCGAGTTCCGCCGAAGGCCAGGTGGCCCGAGCGGCCCGCATCAACTGCCGCCCCAGCTTCCGCGCGGCGACCCGCAACGCAGGCGAGGGCGTCCGCGCGTCCGCGGCCGCGTCCAACTCTCCGGGATCCACACCGAGCACGGCAGCGGCGGCGAGCGACGCAGCCACCAGGCCGGCCGTGTGCAATCGCCCCCGGCAGAACTCCTCCAGGCTCGCGCCCCCGGTGATCCGCCCGGCCTTCACCGCCGCCTCGGCCCCACCGGAGTGCGCATGCCCTCCGGCGGGGAAGCGGCCGTCGGCCAGGATCAGCAGTGCCGCCCTGGACATCAGAAGAGGAAGTACCGCTGAGCCATGGGCAGTTCAGCGGCGGGAGTCGCCTCGACCAACTCCCCGTCGATGTGCACGGCGAAGCTGTCGGGATCGACCTGCACCCGCGGCCGCGCGTCGTTCTCCCGCATGTCGGCCTTGGTGACCCCACGCGTCGACTCGATGGCCACGAACCGCTTGCCCAGCGACAGCCGCTCCGGCAGGCCGTCCTCGATGGCGAGCGGCGCGACGAAGTTGAACGAGTTGGACGTGGGCGCCCGCCCGATCGCCCCGTACATCGGCCGGGGCAGGATCGGCTGAGGCGTCGGAATCGACGCGTTGGCGTCGCCCATCTGCGCGTACGCGATCTGCCCGCCCTTGACCACGAGATGCGGCTTGACCCCGAAGAACGCCGGTTCCCACAGCACGAGGTCGGCGAGCTTCCCGCTCTCCACGGACCCGATCTCCCGGGCCAGCCCCTGCGCGATCGCCGGGTTGATCGTGTACTTGGCGACATACCGCCGCACTCGCCGATTGTCCGCCCGCCCGTCCCCGGGCAGCGCACCCCGCCGCCGCTTCATGACATGCGCGGTCTGCCAGGTCCGGAGGACGACCTCGCCGACCCGGCCCATGGCCTGGGCGTCGGACGAGATGATGGAGATGGCCCCCAGGTCGTGCAGGATGTCCTCCGCCCCGATCGTCGAGGGACGGATCCGCGACTCGGCGAAGGCCAGATCCTCCGGCACCGCCGGGTTCAGGTGGTGGCACACCATCAGCATGTCGAGGTGTTCCTCGGCGGTGTTGACGGTGTACGGCCGGGTGGGGTTGGTCGAGCTCGGCAGCACGTGCGGCTCGGAGACGACGGTCATGATGTCCGGAGCGTGCCCGCCGCCCGCACCTTCGGTGTGGTAGGCGTGAATCCCGCGCCCGGCGATCGCGGCGAGCGTGTCACCGACGAACCCGGCCTCGTTCAGCGTGTCGGTGTGGATGGCGACCTGGATGCCCGTCCGGTCGGCCACCGTGAGCGAGGCGTCGATGACGGCCGGGGTCGACCCCCAGTCCTCGTGCAGTTTGAGCCCCAGCGCACCGCCCCGGATCTGCGACAGCATCGCCTCGTGCGAGACGGTGTTGCCCTTGCCGAGGAAGCCGATGTTGAGCGGGTACTGCTCCATCGCCTCCAGCATGCGGGCGAGGTGCCAGGGACCGGGCGTGACGGTCGTGGCCTTCGAGCCCTCGGCCGGACCGGTGCCGCCGCCCACCAGCGTGGTGACTCCGGCGGACAGCGCCTCGTCGGCGATCTGCGGACAGATGAAGTGGACGTGCGCGTCGACCGCGCCGGCGGTCAGGATCCGCCCGTTGCCGGCGATGATCTCGGTCTCCGGGCCGATCACCAGATCCGGGTGCACCCCGTCCATGGTGTCGGGGTTGCCCGCCTTGCCGATGCCGGTGATCCGGCCGTCGCGGATGCCGACGTCGGCCTTGACGATCCCCCAGTGGTCGACGATCACGGCACCGGTGATGACCGTGTCCGGGGTGCCGTCTGCGCGCGTAGCACGCGACTGGCCCATGGACTCCCGGATGACCTTGCCGCCGCCGAACACGGCCTCCTCACCGGCGAGCCCGGGGCCACCGGAACGATCCTCCTCGATTTCGATCAGCAGGTCGGTGTCGGCGAGCCGGATACGGTCGCCGGTGGTCGGGCCGAACAGGTCGGCGTACGCGGCACGCGAGATCTCAGGCATCGAGGGCACCTCCGGTCTCCCCGCGCAGACCGGGCACGACACGGGCGCCGGCGAGGGGGACGAGTTCGACGTCGACGGGGATGCCGGGCTCGAAGCGCACGGCGGTCCCGGCGGCGATGTTCAGCCGCTTGCCGCGCGCGGCGGCGCGGTCGAAGTCCAGACCGGGGTTGGCCTCGGCGAAGTGGTAGTGGGAGCCGACCTGGACGGGCCGGTCGGCGGCGTTGAGAACAGTCAGGCTGGTGACGTCGAGGCCCTCGTTGTAGACGATCGGGTCCTCGGCGAACAGGATCTCTCCGGGAATCACGGCGGCCTCCTCCGTCAGACGATGGGGTCGTGGACGGTGACGAGCTTGGTGCCGTCCGGGAAGGTCGCCTCGACCTGCACGTCGTGGATCATCTCGGGGATGCCCACCATGACGTCGTCCCTGGTCAGCAGCTTGCGCCCGGAGGCCATGAGTTCGGCGACGGTACGGCCGTCACGTGCGCCTTCGAGGATGTGTGCGGTGATGAGGGCCACGGCCTCGGGGTGGTTGAGCTTCAGCCCGCGGGCCCGCCGCTTCTCGGCCACGTCGGCCGCCACATGGATCAGCAGCCTCTCTTGCTCGTGCGGGGTCAGTTGCACGTCCCACCTCACAGTCCTCGCTCCGGACCGTGCGGGGTCCGGTTGCCGCAGCCACGGGGCAAAGTCCCTGGTGGCGTGGATCGGCAGGCTAGTTGGACCGAGTTTCAAGCAAGTTAACCGAGCTGTGATGCTTGTCGCCGCCGGTGGGCGTGTCCCACACGCTCATCAACGCCCGTGGACCGTCCTGGGGGACATCGACGGGCGTCGGACCGAAGGTGGAAGCCGTTGCGGGCCGAAACAGCGCGCGGCGCCGTCCTCGCCAGGACACACTCACCGCCTCGTCGCGGCCGTCGTCCCCTCCCCCTCCTCGCCGCCCTCGCCCTGTGGCCCTCGGCCGGGACACGCTCGAGGAGCAGACCGTATACGGCGTGCTCATGGGCCGTCCTACGAGGGGTTCGGCCCCCGGTGTTCCGCCGCGATCCCGAACCGCTGCCGTTCACGGGGAGCCGACGCCACCTCGCGGACGCTGGAGACCGCGCTGATCACCTGCTCCTCGACCGGCTCGTCGAGTTCTTCGAGTCGTTCCAGGTCAGCGGCGGAGACCAGGGCGACGAGGGGCTTCCCGTGCCGCGTCACGACGACGCGCTCACCGCCGTACACCACCCGGTTGATCAGGTCGGCGAGCTCAGCCCTGGCTTGCGTCACCGGAATCTCGTAGGCCATGTCTCCAGCTTACGGGGAGCGGTGAAAGTAACCACGGGCTGATCGCGGACGCCCCCGAAAGCCCAGCTGGGGGCGGTTCCGCCGGTCAACAGCCGTCGTGGCCGGAGGCGGGGACGGTCACTGGAAGGCGGCGTGGATCTCCTGTTCGGTGGCGGCGTGCGAGACGACGAGGAGCTCGTCGCCGGGCCGGAGCCGCATCTCGGGCGTCGGGACGGTGGGCTGGCCGTCGCGGACGACGGTGGCGATGACGGTGCCCGCGGGAAGGGTGATCTCGGCGAGGGCGCGCCCCGCGGCGCGGGACTGCGCTGTGATGGCTGTTTCGATGACGTCGACGCCGGCCTTGCTCAGGCGCAGCAGGGCGACGGTGTCCGTGGCGCCGGTGGCCTCCTCGATGAGGGAGATCAGCGGCGTGGCCGCGGGGACCGCGGTGTCGACCCCCCAGTTCCGGTCGAACAGCCAGGTGTTCTCCGCGTCGTTGACGCGTGCCGCGACCCGGGGCACCTCGAACTGCCGCTTGGCGAGCAGGCTGATGACGAGGTTGTCCTCGTCGTCGCCGGTGGCCGCGATGACGAGATCGGCGGTGAGGACACCCGCGTGCTCCAGGACGCCGGGTTCGCAGGCGTCCCCGGCCAGGAGGCGTACGGGGAGGCGGCCTTCGAGCTCGGCGACGCGGTCGTCGTCGATGTCGACGAGGGTGACCTCGTTGCGGGCCGCGGCGAGGACCTGGGCGATCTGGGTGCCCAGGCGGCCCGCACCGGCGATGAGAGCCTTCATGTCCCCAGCTCCTTGTCCAGAAAGCCGCGCAGGCGGCCGAGCGCGGTGGCCGCGACGGCGAAGGTGACCACGTCCCCGGGCTCGGCGCGGGTGCTGTGGGCGGGCACGAGCGAGCGGCCCGTGCGGGTGACCTCGACGACACGGATCTCGCCGTCCACGTCGAACTCGGCCAGCCGCCGCCCGCTGACGTAGGGAGGCAGTTCGGAGCGGACCAGCAGGGTCTCGCCGTTGCCGAAGGTGAGTTCCGGAGTGAGATGGCGGTGCAGGAGCATCTGGTGGATCTGATGCACGGTCCAGCGGACGCTGGCGATGGTGGGGATGCCGAGCTCGCGGTAGATGTCGGCGCGGCGTGGGTCGTAGATACGGGCGAGGACGACGGGGACCCGGTAGGTCTCCTTGGCCGTGCGGGCGCTCACGATGTTGCTGTTGTCACCCGAGGTGGCGGCGACGAACGCGGCGGCGTGCTCGATGCCGGCGGCCTCGAGCACCGTACGGCTGTACGCGTTGCCCTGGTGGAAGCCGCCGGGGAAGCCGGTCGGCAGCAGCCTGCGGGTTTTGGGTTGGCGGTCGATGAGCTGCACGTCGTGGCCCTCGGCGACGAGCTGGACGGCGAGGGCGGATCCCACCCGGCCACAACCCGCGATGATCACTCTCATTGCGCTCCTTCCCTCCGGGGTACGGGCCGGCGGCGGCGCAGCCACCACTTGCGGGATTCCTCGGCGGCCAGCAGCAGTGCGCCGAATCCGGCCAGGACTGCCCAGTCGGCGGCGGCCAGCGGGGCGGTGTTGAAGACGGCCTGCAGGGGCGGCGCGTAGCTGATGGCCGCCATCAGGGCGATGCCGAAGCAGCCGGCCGCCAGCAGCCAGGGGTTGGACAGCAGGCCGATCCGGAACACGCTCTGCCGGTCGGTGCGCACGGCGAGCGCGTTGAAGAACTGGCTGACCACGATGCCGGCCTGGACCATGGTGATCGCCTCCCGGTAGACGGTGTCGTCCTCGGTGAAGTCGGCGTACGGGATGCCGGAGGCGTGGATGTGCCAGAAGAACACGGCGCACACGCCGAGGGCCTGGATGCCGCCGAGGAACAGGATCCGGCCCATCACGGCGGTGGAGAACAGCCGTTCACGCCGGGAGCGCGGCGGGCGGTCCATGACGTCGGGTTCGGGTGGCTCGGCGCCCAGCGCCAGGGCGGGCAGGACGTCGGAGCCCAGGTCGATGGCGAGGATCTGTACGGCGGTGATCGGGACCAGCGGGAACCCCACGAAGGTCGCGGCGAGGATCGGGACGAGCTCGGCGATGTTGTGACTGAAGAGGTAGATCAGGAACTTGCGGATGTTCTGGTAGACCGACCGGCCCAGGCGCACCGCGGTGGTGATGGAGGCGAAGGAGTCGTCCAGCAGCACCATGACGGCGGCTTCCCGGGCGACGTCGGTTCCGGAGGCACCCATGGCGACGCCGATGTCGGCGTGTTTGAGGGCGGGCGCGTCGTTGGCGCCGTCGCCGGTGACGGCGACGACCTCGCCGCGCCGCTGCAGGGCGGTGACCACCCGCATCTTGTGTTCGGGGCTGACCCGGCACAACAGCAGTTCGTCCGACTCGGTGAGCAATGTGTCCAGGGCGTCGTCGTCCAGCGTGTCCAGCCCGGTGCCGGTGACGACGGTGGGATCGGGCTGTCGGACGATGCCCACCCGGCGGGCGACGGCTTCCGCGGTCAGCGGGTGGTCGCCGGTGACCATGACGATGCGGATACCGGCGTGCCGACAGGCGGCGACGGCGTCGGTCACCTCCGGGCGGGGCGGGTCGAGCATGCCGACGAGGCCCAGCAGGGTGAGGTCCGATTCGGCCTCGTCCTGGGTGGGGCGGCCGTCGGGCAGGGATCGCGAGGCCGCAGCGAGTACCCGCAGTCCCTGGGCGGCCAGTTCGTCGTTGGCGCCGATCACCGCCGCGCGCAGTTCCTCGGTCAGTGGCTGCCGATCGCCCTTCCAGACAACGGCGGTGCAGCGGGCCAACAGTTCCTGCGGGGCACCCTTGACGTACGCGTGGTGGCCGCCGTGCGGGTCGTCGTGCACGGTACTCATCAGCTTGCGGGTCGAGTCGAAGGGGAACTCCGTCACACGGGGCGTCGCACCTTCCTCGACGGCCGGCTCCAGACCTGCCTTGGCGGCGGCGACGAGTATGGCTCCCTCGGTCGTGTCGCCGAGGACGCCCCAGCCCTCGTGGTCCGACGGCGGAACCATCCGGGCGTCGCAGCACAGCGCCGCCGTCCGCAGGAGCTCGCGCACCGGCTCCGGGTCGGTCACCTCGCCGATCGGTGCGTACCCCACTCCGGAGACGGGGTGCCGGACGCCGCCCGCCCACACCTGTACGACGGTCATCTCGGCCTGGGTGAGGGTGCCGGTCTTGTCCGTGCACACGACGGTGGTGGAGCCCAGCGCCTCCACCGCCAGCAGCTTCTTGACCAGGGCATGCTGGCGGGCCATGCGCCGCACGCCGATCGCCAGCGACACCGACAGCGTCGCGGGCAGGCCCTCGGGCACGAGGGCGACCATCACGCCGAGCGCGAAGACGAATGTCTCGACGAGGGGCTCACCGGCGGGCAGGCGCACGGCGAACAGGAGCGCCCCGATCGCCAGCGCCGCGCCCGCCACCCGGCGGGCCATCGAGGCGACCTGACGCTGCAGCGGGGTCTTCTGGCGCGGCGCCGCGGAGGCGAGCCGGAAGATCCGTCCGAACTCGGTCGCCGCGCCCGTCGCGAAGACCACGGCCTTCGCGGAGCCGGCCACGACATCGGTCCCCATGAACACGCAGTTGCGGGCCTCCAGCACCGGCCCGTCCGCCACCGGCTGACGGGTGCGGCCGACGGCGTCGCTCTCCCCCGTCAACGACGCATTGTTCACCGAGACCTCGTGTGCCTCCACGAGACGGCAGTCCGCCGGCACCGCGTCTCCGGCCTCCAGGACCACGACGTCCCCGGGGACCAGGTCGCGCGCGGACAGCTCCTGCCGCTCCCCGCCGCGCAGCACCCGGCAGGTGTGCGGCACCATCGCCTGGAGCGACTCGGCGGTCCGCTCGGCGGAGTACTCCTGGACGAAGCCGATGGCGGCGTTCAGCAGCACCACGCAGAGGATCGCCACGGCGAGCTGCAGGGTGCCTGTGTCCCGGGGGTCCTGGAGCCCGTACGCCAGGAAGGTGATCGCGGACGCGATGACCAGCATCAGCGCGAACAGGTCCGTGAACTGGCCGGCGAGGTCCCGCCACCAGCCCCTGCGCCGGGCCCGCGGCAGTTCGTTGGGGCCGTACCGCTCCTGTCGCACGGCCGCGTCCGCGGGCGGCAGGCCCCGCGGCGAGGTGTCCAGGGCGGCGAAGACGTCCCGGGTACCCAGGGTCTGCACCGCGGGACCGCTCGCCGTCACGGCGCCACCATGTGTAAGACCGTGGGCTCGGGCACCGCGGCCGGGTGGCCCCGGAGGGGATCGCAGCGGGCGGCCATGTCCTCATCGTGGGGGCCGCTGTTCCGGGCCGCAATCCCGGTACCCGGGATCGCACGTGGTGACCGCTGCGGCGCATACGCGGGGTTCATCCCCCCAGGATCCGCGGCTCCCGGCCTCACGGGCGCGGGCCGGACGGCCCCGACGCGGAGCCGTTCGGTCCCTTCGACACGTCGGCCGCACTCGTCGATGCTGGACGGTGAACCTGCGAAGGCCCGGGTGAACTCCTTGTTCCTGCGGGACGTTCGCCGAGCGGAACGGGTGGAGCCGGTGTTCCGGCCGGGGCAGCGGCAGATATCAAGCGGAGTTCGGCGGACGAGGGGTGAACCGTCCGGCCCCGTCCGGCGCGGAGAGGGGACGATCGTGCTCACGACCAGGCAAGCCGCAGCGGAGTTCCTCGCCCGGAGGCGTGTCGCCCCGCGGGAGTGCGGTGGCGTCCCGAGGCGGGTGTGAGACATGGGACGCGACGCGGGACGCCGCCTCCACCGATTCGACCGGTGGATGTACCGGGGCGGCCGCCCGGGCCGCCTGGCACGCGTGATGAACCGGCAGACGGTACTCGCCGCTTCTGCGGGGCTGGCACCGCGGCGCCTGGTGACGATGGAGGTGCGCGGGCGCCGTACGGGCCGCCGTATCTCGCTGCCTCTGGTGGTCGCGGACCTTGAGGGCGAGCGCTATCTGGTGGCGATGCTCGGCCGGGACGCGAACTGGGTGCGCAACGTCCGGGCGGCCGGCGGACGGGTGATACTGCGGCACGGCCGACGTGAGGCCGTACGTCTCGAAGAGGTGGAGGTCGGCGCCCGCGCGCCCGTTCTGCAACGCTACCTCGCCCTCGCACCGGGAGCCCGGCCGCATCTGCCGGTGGACCGACGGGCCCCGCTGGAGGAGTTCGCCCGGATCGCCGACCGGGTTCCCGTCTTCCGTATCCGGCCCGACCGGCCGGAACCGGGCGAGGGAAGCGTGTCATGACCACCAGGTCCGCCGCGGGGGCACCAGGTACAGACCGGTCAGCCGGCTTTCGTCACACAGGCACCACGGCCACCGGGCACCCGGCATGCTCGACAAGCCTGTTCAGAGCGGAGCCGAGCCTGTTCCCACGCCGGCCGGCCACCAGCAGTTCCGCCCGGCCCGACGCCCGCACCAGGGCCTCCCCGACGCCGAAGAGCACGACATCCTCCAGGACCCGCACCCGCGGGTACTTCTCCCGCCACGGGCGCAGGGCGTCGGACAGGAGCCGTACCTCGTCGTCCTCCCGGGCGGCCCGGCCCTTGTCCGGTGCGGCGAAGAGGGGCGGGGCAGCCTTGGGCTCCGGCATCTTCCAGGCGTGCACCGCGCGCAGGCGGGCGTTCAGGTGACTCGCCCTGTCGAAGGCGAAATCGATCGCCTCGTCGTCCGGCTGCCGTGCGTCGATGCCGATGGCGACCTTGTCCGTGCGCCATCCGGTGCCCGTGCAGGCGGGCCCGCCCGGCACCAGCACCACCGGCCGGGCGGAGCGCTCGGCCACCGTGCGGGCCACCGAGCCGACCGCCAGCCCCGCGAACCCCCCGGCGCCGCGCATCCCGAGCACGAGCAGTTCGGCCGAGGCGCCCAGGGCGAGCAGCTCCGGCGCCGGCTCACCCTCGACCCGGATCGCCTCCACCACCAACTCCACTGTGTGGGAGGTCAGTTCGGCCGCTGTCCGGCCCGGTCGCTCCTCCGGGAGGTAGCGCCACGGCTCGGGCAGGTCCTCAACGGACGGACCCGACACATGCACCACCTGCAACCGCAGTCCGCGCCGGAGAGCCTCCCGCGCCGCCCAGTCCGCCGCCAACCCGCTCCGCGCGGAGCCGTCGACTCCCGCAACGATCGTCCGCCCCATGCCGGTTCGCCTCCCACGTGGACACAGCACCCCACTACCTCCGTGCCCCACCGTCATCCGCAGCGCGGCTCTCCGCGCAGGGGTCCTTCGGGCCAAAGCCCGGGACTGGTGGCCCCTCCGCCGGGCGACGGCCCGGCACGACGATGAGAGGACTGAGAGACCGCCCAGGCGAGAGCCACGGAGGTGCCACACCGTGTCACGACCGGTCGTCGCAGGAGTGGACGGATCCCCCGAGAGCCCGGATCGGGCGCCCTGCGCCGCGGCGAGCGCGGTACGGCGCCAGGTGGGACGGAGCATCCCGCGCAAGGCTGAGGGCCGCATCGGTCGAACCTGCCCCGAGGTGCGGCTCACCGACGCGAAGGTCGAGGGCCCGGCGGCCGTGGCCCGGGCGACCCGGCCGGTCGTCCTGGTCGAGGCCGGGAAGCGGTCCGAGGACGAGCATCTGCCGGACGGGGGCGGAAACGCATCGCTCCTCCCGCCCTACCGTGACGTCGTCCTCGGCATCGACGTGGGCGACGCGTGCGACGAGGTGACCGAGACGGTCGTCAAGGGCAGGGCCACCACCCACCTGGTCCGCGCCGCCCCGGGCGCGCCGTGATCCACCACGCGCGAGGAACCGGCGACGAAGGGCGGTGCCCGCCATGGACGCAACACACACCCGGGTCGACCACGCGGCCAACCACCTGGTCCGCGCGGCCGTCACCGCGCCCTCGGTCCACAACACCCAGCCGTGGCTGTTCGTCAACCGGGAGACGGGGCTCGACCTGTACGCGGACCCCGCGCGCCGGCTCCCGCTCACCGACCCGGACGGGCGGGAGCAGGTCATCAGTTGCGGCGCGGCCCTGTTCAACCTGCGGATCGCCATGCGGCACCTGGGCTCCCAGCCCGTCGTACAGCTGATCCCCGACCCGTGGAACCCGGCCCATCTCGCCCGCGTCGGCTGGGGAACATCCGCCAGGCCGAGCACCGACGACAACCTGATGTACCGCGCCCTGTGGCAACGGCACACGCACCGCGGCCCGTTCCAGCGCTTCCCGCTCCCGCAGCCGCTGATCGGGGAACTGCGCCGACACGCCCGCGCCGAGGGCGCCGAGCTCTACACGGTGGAATCCACCCACGCGCGGCGTCACCTCGCGGAACTGGTCCTCACTGCCGAAGCCATGTACCGCGACGATCCCGGACACGTCGCCGAACTGGCCCACTGGACCCGGGCCACCCTGGACGGGCGTCCGGACGGCGTCCCCCTGGACACCTGCGCCTGTTCGCCGGACCGCACCGGTCTCGTCGGTCGCGATTTCCTCGGGCTCACCCGCACCCCGCCCGTCGTACCCGAGGTCTGGCAGCCCGGAACGGGACTGGTCGTCCTTCTCACCACGCGGCACGACACCCCGGAGGACTGGCTGTGCGCCGGACAGGCCCTGCAGCGGGTCCTGCTGCACACGACGACCCGCTGGGCCGTGGCCGCCTTCCACACCCAGCCCCTCGAAGTGCCCCGGCTGCGCGCCCAGGTACGCACGACGCTCGCCCGCGGAGAGTTCCCGCAGATGATCCTGCGCCTCGGCCACGCCACCCGCGGTCGGCCGACCCCACGACGACCGGCCGACGCGGTCCTCACGGCGAAGTGACAGCGGCCGCCCCAGCGCCGAGTGCCACGGCCCGAGTCGGGACTTTGTCCCGATTCCGGGCAGGGCCGGGGGACGGCACCCGCGCGGTCCAGCCGCTCGTGGGTGAGTCCGGCGAAAACGGGCGTGAGTCGTCCGCACCCGGGCCGGACCCGCTGGAACCGGCGGTCGAAGTCGACCAAGGTGCCGTCCTTTTCCGGCCCGGACGTGACCGGCAGCACGACGTCGGCATGGCCGGCGGCACCCCACGAGCGGGCACGTTTGCAGGCCTTCGGCCACCCGGTTCGTGCCGGGATCGGCGGCGCACACGTCCTCGCCGATGACCCACGGTGTCCGCAGGCCGGGGTGTTCCGGAACCCGTACGCCCCACACCACTGCGGCCAAGGCCCGCACGGCGCCACGCAGGATCGCCAGGTTGGCCGGCGACCGCACTCCGCATGGTCCTCGTCCTCGCTGGCGGTTCGTGCGACCGGCCACGTCAGGTGCCGTCCTCAAGGACACGGGCGGCCCAGCGCCTGCGCACCGCGTCCTCGTGCTCGCTCTGTTCCAGGGCGAGGTCGGCGCGGGTCAGCGCCTGTTCCAGTTGCGGGATCCAGTGGCGCTGCAGGGCCCGCACGCGCTGACGGGTACTGAGCACCTCGGCGCCGACGGCGCGCGCCGCGGCGCGGGCAACGGCGTACTCGGCGGCGGCCCGCACGGCCTCGGCGTAGGCGGCCTCGGCATGGATCAGGGCGGTGTTCGCGGGCGACAGCGCGTCCGGCTCGCGCTCCGGCACCGCGCAGGACGCGGTCTGCGGGTGTCCTACGCCCATCGTGGACGTCCATACGATCTCCACCTCGGCGGGACGCGTGGGGGGCAGCGCGTCCAGGGTCGCTTCGCCACCGAGGAGCAGTCCGCGCCGCAGCCAGGTCTCGGCCTCCCTCAGCCGCTCGTGCCAGCGGCCCTGCGCGGTGTGCTCGGCAGCCAGCAACGCCTCGTGCCGGGCTCGCAGGATGCGCAGTTTCTGGTCGAGCAGGTCCGCACCGCGCCGCGCGACCGCCAGGCTGTGGCGCAGCCGCATCCGACCGGCCCGTCCGGGTGGGGTGCGCAGGTCGGCCATGGGATCACCCGCTCTCTGTCGCGCCGTGGGCGTCGAGGAACTCGGCGGGCAGCATGGCCAGTTGACTGCGGGGCAGGGTGAGCAGCACCCGCCAGGCGCGCTCCAATGTCAGCTCCAGCGTGCGCAGTTCGTCTCGCCGCTGGTCGACGAAGGCGTGGGCGAACGCCTCGTCGAAGTCGAGGTAGCGGAGGTCGGTGGGGCTGAGAGCCGCCTGCCCGACGAGGTCGGCCAGTTCCTTGATCTGCCG
Source organism: Streptomyces sp. NPDC001617 (assembly GCF_053596855.1). Classification (NCBI taxonomy): domain Bacteria; kingdom Bacillati; phylum Actinomycetota; class Actinomycetes; order Kitasatosporales; family Streptomycetaceae; genus Streptomyces; species Streptomyces sp. NPDC001617. The sequence goes on along the minus strand of NZ_JBSFHA010000004.1, from coordinate 166,678 downwards.
GGCCCGGGCCAGGGCGGCGAGCAGTTGTGCGGCCACGTCGAGATGGTCGTCGCGGGTGCGGCCGGGACCCGCGCCCTTGCGCATCAGCCGGGACAGCGAGGACAGCGCGTCCACCGGCGGATAGACGCCCTTGGCGTGCATCTCGCGGGAGAGCACGATCTGCCCCTCCGTGATGTACCCGGTGAGGTCCGGTACCGGATGCGTGATGTCGCCCGCGGGCATCGTGAGCAGCGGCAGCACGGTGACGGATCCCGGTAGCCCGCGGATGCGTCCGCACCGCTCGTACAGGGACGCGAGGTCGCTGTAGAGATAGCCGGGGTAGGCCCGGCGGGCGGGGATCTCACCGCGGGCCGCGGAGACTTCGCGCAGCGCCTCGGCGTAGCTCGTCATGTCCGTCATGACCACCAGCACGTGCCGGCCCTCGTCGAAGGCCAGCTGCTCGGCGACGGTGAGCGCGATGCGCGGGGTGAGGATGCGTTCGATCACGGGGTCGTCGGCGGTGTTGAGCAGCAGCACCAACTCGCCTGCGGCGGAGCGCTCTTCCAGCGCGTCGCGCACGAAGTCGGCGTCCGTGTGGGTCACCCCCATGGCGGCGAAGACCACGCAGAACGGCTCTCCGCCGGCCGTCGACTGGGCCGCGATCTGCGCGGCCAGTTCCAGGTGCGGAAGACCCGCCGCCGAGAACACGGGAAGCTTCTGCCCTCGTACGAGGGTGGTCAGGGCGTCGACGGCGCTGACCCCGGTCAGCACCGGCTCGGCCGGCGGTTCCCGGCGTACCGGATTGATGGGTCGGCCGCCCACCGCCGAGGCCGCGGCGCCGAAGACCGGCGGGCCTCCGTCGAGCGGCTCACCGCGGCCGTTGCACACCCGGCCCAGCCAGCCGGGTCCCACCGGGATGCGCAGCGGCGCCCCGGTGAACGCGGCCCGGATCCGTGCCGGGTCGATGCCCGCGGTGTCCTCCAGCACCTGCACCACGGCCGTGCCACGGTCGACCTCCAGCACGAGCCCGTGCCGCTGCTCGCCCGAGTCGAGAGTGAACAGCACGAACTCGTCCCAGCCGACCCCCTCGACCTTGTCGACGACCGCGAGGGGCCCGCGCAGTTCGCGCACCGAGGTGTACTCGATGCGGCCCCAGTCCTCGGCGTTGGTCATGACAGCTCCCCGAGCCGGTCGAGCATGGTCCTGCCCAGCCCCTCCACGGTCGCCGCGTCGCGCGGGCCGGCCTCCTCGCGGGCGCGCAGCACGGGAGAGAAGTCGACGGTCTCGATGCGCGCCGCCAGTACTCCGGAGTCGGCCAGTTCGCGGCACCGGTCGACGACGGCCAGCACCGCCTCGGCCAGCGCGGCGGTCTTCTCCGCGCCGCTGTAGGCGTCCCGTTCGGACAGCGCGCTCTGCTGCAGCACGCCTTCGCGCACGAGCCGTCCGCCCAGGACGCTGATCCGCTCCTGCGCGGGCAGTGCGGTGATGCCGACCAGGTCGACGAGGTCGGCGAGCCGGTCGGCCTCGGCGAGCAGGCCCGCCACCCGCGCCCGTCGCGCGGGCCAGCCCGGATCGTCCGTCGCCGCGTGGTGGGCGCCGAGCGCCTCGGCGTCTCGGGAGAACGACTCGGCCCAGGAGACGGCCGGGTAGTGGCGGGCGTAGGCGAGTTCGCGGTCCAGGGTCCACAGGCAGCGCACGAAACGCTGGGTGTGGGCGGTGACCGGCTCCGCCATGTCGCCGCCGGGCGGGGACACCGCGCCGATCACCGTCACGGAGCCGTGGCGGCCGCCCAGGGTGGTCACCGCTCCCGCCCGTTCGTAGAACGCCGCGATCGCCGAGGCCAGACTCGCCGGATAGCCCTCCTCGGCGGGCAGGGCGCCGGTGCGGGAGGCGAACTCCCGCAACGCCTCGGCCCACCGGGAGGTGGAGTCCGCGATGACGACCACGTCCAGGCCCATGTCGCGGAAGTACTCGGCGACCGTGACCCCGGTGTAGATGCTCGCCTCCCGGGCCATCATCGGCATGTTGGAGGTGTTGGCGATGATCACGGTCCGGTCGGCGAGGCGGCCGCCGGTGCGCGGGTCGGTGAGCGCGGTGAACTCGTCGATGACGTCGGCCATTTCGTTGCCGCGCTCGCCGCAGCCGACGTAGACGATGACGTCCGCGTCGCACCACTTGGCGATCTGCTGCAGCAGGACGGTCTTGCCGGTGCCGAAGCCGCCGGGGACGGCGACGGTGCTGCCCAGGGCGACCGGGAAGAGCAGGTCGATGGCCCGTTGTCCGGTGCCCAGCGCCCGGCCCGACTCCAGGCGTTCCCGCACGGGGCGGGGCCGGCGCACGGGCCAGTCCGTCGTCATCCGGACCGGGGTGCCGGCCACCGACGCGACGACCGCGTCCTCGGGGTGGCGTCCCGCGCGCGCGATGTGGTCCACCGGGCCGGCGCAGCCGGGCGGCACCAGAACCCGCAGCGGAACCGGCGTCGCGCCGTGGATCTCACCGAGGACCGCTCCCTGCTCGACGGAGTCCCCTGCTGCGACCTGCGGCAGGAACGCCCACTCGGGCCGCTGCCCGTTCGCCCGGCCGACGCCTCCGGGCTCCAGCCACGCGCCCGCCGCCGCCAGCGGGCGCAGCAGCCCGTCGAAGATGCCGCCCAGGAGCCCCGGTCCGAGCGGCGCCGACAGCGGCCTGCCGAGCGGATGTACCGGTGCGCCCGGTGCCAGGCCACCCGTGTACTCGTACGCCTGGACGGTGACGACGCGGTCGCGGATCGCGACGACCTCCCCGGGCAGCCCGGCCTCGCCGAGCGCGACCAGGTCGCTCATCGCGGTGCCGCCGATGTCCTCGGCCTCGACGAGCGGCCCGGTGACCCGCACGATGCGGCCGAGGCCGTGCGATTCGAGTGTCATGGCGCCCACAGCTCCTCCGCCTCCGTGCCGGTCCTCTCCAGTGCCCGGCGCGCGAACGCGGCCAGGCTGCAGTCGAGCCTGCGGCCCGCAGCCTCGCCGACCATGCCTCCGCCGGGGGCCTCGGTGATCCGGGCGTCGGGGCCCAGCGCGTCGCGGACGTACGCGGTCAACCGGGCGCGCAGGACCGGATAGGAATCTGCCCTGCGCAGGTCCCCGACGCCCCGCACGACCAGTCGGCCCAGCTCCTCCCAGCACGCGCGGCGGGCGGCGAGCTCGCGGGCACGGGCGGCCCTGCGGCTGCGGGCACGCGCGGCGTCGCGGGCGGCCGCGGCGTCGGCCTCGCCCAGCCTGCGGGCCTCGGCGAGAATCGCCGCGGACCGGGCCTCGGCGTCGGCGAGTACGGCCGCGGCGTCGTCGTCGGCCGCGGAAAGCTGGGCGTCGGCCTCGGTCCGGGCGGCCCGCAGCAGCTGTGCCCGCACCGGATCGAGCGCGGTGCCGGCCTCGGCCGGGAGCGGGGTCCTCATGGCGGCATCACCGCGATGAGCGGGCTACGGCCGTCCATCGGCCCTTCGCCGAGTGTCTCGGCCGCCGCCGGTGTGACGATGACCAGTTCCACGTCCGGCGGGAGCCCGTGCCAGGCCGCGTGCACGGCCTCTGGTTCCTCCGCGGGGCGCAGGATGACACCCGCGGACGCCAGTCCGAGAATGCGCAACCGCTCTCCGATCGCCGCGATGTGAGCCATGGTCAGGTCTTTCCGAGCAGGATGATGGCGACGACCAGGCCGTAGATGGCGATGCCCTCGGCGAGACCGACGATGACCATGGCCCGGCCGAAGAGTTCGGGGCGCTCGCTCATCACCGCCAGCGCGGCGGCCCCGGTGTAGGCGACGGCGATCGCCGCGCCGATGGAGGCGCCGGCGACCGCGATGGCGGCGCCGATGAGCGCCGCGGAATGGGAGCCGGAGCTCTGCGCGGCTGCGGTGGCCGTGTGGGCCTGTGCCGAACCGTCGCTCAGCGCGACCAGCAGGAGCACGAGGGCTCCGGTGAACAGTGCCGCGTCCGCCGCGAGGATCGACCGCAGCACCTTCGGACTACGGCGGCGCAGCAGCCGACGGGTGACGGCGAACGCCGCGACGAGCACGGGCAGCGCGACCAGCCAGGCGATCATGTCATCGCCTCCGTTTCGAGTGGGGTGGGCACGTGTTCGGGTTGTGTCGGCACGTGCCAGGGCCGGAACGGGCGGCCCTCGGCGTCGAAGACCCGGGAGAACAGCTCGTAGAACTCCAGGCGCAGGGCCTGCACACCCGCGACCAGCGCCTCGAGCGCGAAGGCGAGCGCGTTGCCGAGGACGAAAACGAGGAGCGCGGCGACGAGCATCGCGGGCCCGGCCCCGGCCAGGCCCGTGGTGCCCTGCCAGACGATGTCGCCGAGCGCGGCGTGGGTCAGCCCGAACGCCGCGAGCCGCGCGAAGGAGATGGTGTTCGACCCGATCCGGACCACCACGTCGAAGAGCTGGATGCCGGTCTGCAGGCCGCCGGCGGCGCCACCTCCCGACGCCGCGAAGAGCCCCGCGCCGGCCAGCAGCAGCCCCGCCAGGGCGACCACCGAGCCGCTCACCGTGAGCACCGGCAGATGCAGGGCGACGCCCCCGGCGACCAGTGTGAACCCCAGGAGCACGGCGGCGCCGGCGATGCCGGACGGCGCGTACAGGGCTCCGCCCGGTCCGCTCTCCCGCCAGCGGTTGACGATGCCCGCGGCGTAGGCCAGGGCGAGCAGGAGCACGCCGAATCCGACGGCACTCGCCAGCAGGCGCACCGGTTCGTCGAGCGGGTTCAGCCACAGCACCGGCAGCACGCCCGTAGGGCCGAAGAACTCCCCGTAGGCGAATCCCGCCAGGGTGCTCGCCAGCCCCGCCCCGGCGACGAAGGGCCATACGGGACGCAGTGACGCCAGTCGGCGGGGGCGTCCGAGCCGCAGCAGCAACGCGCCGAGGAGCAGCAGGGCGCCGTGGCCCGCATCGCCGAACATCATCCCGAACATGACGACGTAGGCGATCCCCGCGGGCAGCGTGGGGTCGACGTCGGCGTACGGGACCGTGCCGTAGGTGCGCACCAGAGGCACGAGGGAGCGCCGTATCGGGCCCGTGGCAGGCAGTTGGGTCGGCGGGTCCATGCCGCGCGGCGCGCGCAGGGGTACGACGGCGCCTCCCGCATCGGCCAGTCGCCTGCCGAGCCGAGGCACCTCCGTCACAGGGCACCAGCCGGCCAGGGCGGCCACCGCGGTACGGCGCACCGCGGCCTCGCCGTATGCCTCGAGCTGTGCCTCGCCCGCCAGGAGGTCGGCCCGGCCCGCCGCGCGGAGGGCGTCGAGATCAGGTGCCGTGCGGGAGATCAGGGGTGTGGCGGGTTCGGCACGCAGCGCCTGAAGCCGCCGTGCCGCCGGTCCCGTGCCCCGGGCCGCGTCGTCGGCGCGGTCCAGTTCCACGCAGCCCGCGTCCGCCACTCGCACCAGCACGTCCCGCAGCGCGGCACGGGGGGCGACGACCGCCACGCGCTGCATGCGGACGGGTGCCGCCGGTGTCAGGGAGTCACTCCAGGAGGTCATCGAAGTCCTCCTGCGCCCGGCCCTCGTATGCGGCCGCCACCAGTGCGGCACGCACCCGCCACGCGTCGACGCTCAGGATCGCGGTCGCGCCCACGACCGGTGACACGTCGAACCGCGCCCTGTGCAGCATCCGCAGGCCGTCCCTCTCGACCTCGGACCACCAGCGGGCCTCGGCCCGCCACAGGTCCGCGGGCCGCTCGGTGCCCTCCAGCGCCCAGCGGGCCGCCGATGGCAGCCGGACGCGGAAGTCGTCGTAGGACGAAGCCCGCACGGCGGACCGGCCCAGGATCCGCTCGGCGTACGCCGTGGCCCGTCCGGTCGGGCCACGGCCCCGCAGGAAGGTCTCGCGCGCCACCAGCAGCGCGGCGTCGCCGGCCGCCCACCGGGCCGCGGGCGGGAGGTCGGCCACGAGGCGGGCGTCCGCCGACAGCCGCATCCCGGTGGCCACGACCGCCGCCGACTCGCCCCCGGGGTCTCCCCACGGGGAGGCGGTCAGCACGGCCCGCACCTCGCCCGGAGACACGGTCCGGGCCAGCCGGGGCCAGGCGGTCGACAGCGCTCCCAGCCGGTACGGCGCGGGCCGCGGTTCGCCGGACAGGCTGCGCACATGGTCGCAGGTGTTCGCGATCTCGAAGCCGGCGGCGAGCTGGCGTACGGCGGCGGCACCCAGGCGGGGCTGCCATCCGGCGAGCACCCTCAGCTGCCACAGCAGGGCGCCGAGGACCGCCCGTCCGGCCTCGGCGGACTCGGTCTCCGTATCGAGGGCGCGCCGGTACGAGGTGCCGGCCAGTGCGTGCAGGGCATCGGACAGGGTGGCCGCATCAGCCAGTTCCCGTGCCCGGTCCGGGCCGAGGCGTCCCACGGCCATGGACCTGGCCCGTGTCACTCCCGCGACCCAGCCCGCGCCCATCGCAAACCTCCTAGCCCGAGCCCGGTCCGCCCTGCTCGATGCCTCGGCCCACAGTCAGTTCGCCCGCCACCCGAGCGACTATGCGCGCCGCGAAGGCGGGAGTGCGCTCGTGCGCCCTCTCGCGCAGCGCCTCCACCATCCGCCGCGACGAGGCGTCCGTCCGTTCGACCTCGGCGGCGGTCTCTTCCCGGATGCGCGCCGCGGTCTCGCTTCTGACCTCCAGGGCCCGCTCCCGCGCCGCCAGCACCGTGTCCTCGGCCCGTCGGGCTGCGGCACGGCGTCGCGCTTCCGCCTCTCGGGCGGCGGCGGCACGGATCCGGTCGGCCTCGGCCGCCGCGTCGTCCAGTTGCGAGAGCGGGGGTCCCAGTTCGGCCGTGAGCTCGGCGGACCGGTCGGCGGGGACACCCCCCGGGGCGGCCGGGCCGGGTGAACCGGCCGGGCGAAGACGTATGCGCAACTCCCGGAACCCGAGCATGAGCACCTCCGGGCCCGACGTCGGCGCTGGCCATGGCCCACTTTCCACAGTACGAAGGTCACGAAAGCCTCTCTAGGGCTGTTCGCCCTGCGGAAGGGGCCGCTCGGCCCTGTCATGGCCGATGCTGCGGCGAGACGTTGAGAACACAGGGGTCGTGGTCTCCACGCACGGTGGGAGGTAGCCATGCAGGACCGAGAGGCACAAGAACACGCCGCCGCGTCGGCGGAGGCACGGCATCGCGTGCCGCTGTTCGCCCCGTCACCGGCCGAAGAGTTCCACCGGGACATGATGGTGCGCTATCTGCAGGCCATGGCCTCCCACTCGCACTCGGCGGACGCCGCCGTCGGGACGCCGCTCCCCGCCGCGAAGACCGGAGTGGGCACGACCCGGCGCCGTGGTGAGAAGGCGGACACGATCGCGGAGCTTCAGGTACGCGACGTCATGAGGCGGTCCGTGGCCGGAATTCCCGGCGACACGCCGTTCCTGGACGTCGCCCGGATGTTGGCCCGCCGGCAGACAGGTGCCGTTCCCGTGGTGGACGCCGCCCAACGGGTGATCGGTGTGATCGCGGAGTCCGACCTCCTCGCCCGGGCGGCATCCCTCGCCGCGGGCGATCGTCCCGGCGCTTTCGCCCGGATACTGCGACCGCACGCCGCGGACGCGGGAGAGACGGCGGCCACCCTGATGACCGCGCCGGCGCTCACGGTCCAGCCCTGGACCCCGGTGATCGATGCGGCGCGCACGGCCGCCCGTTCCCGGATCAGGCAGCTGTTCGTGACCGACCACAAGGGACATCTGGTGGGTGTCATCAGCCGCAGTGAGCTGCTGCAGGCTCTGGTCAGGGACGACGCGGCCATCCGGGCGGAGGTCGTCAGCGGCGTCATCGAAGGCGAATTGGGCATTGATCCGGCACGTGTGCAGGTGCAGGTCCTGAACGGCATGGTCATGCTCAGGGGTTCACTTGACGCCGCACTGATCCCGCGGCTGAAGTCGGCGGTGGAAGAGATCGCGGATGTGGTCGCGGTGGTGGACCACCTCATCGCCGTATGAGGAGGGCCACGAGTTGGGCCTTCGGTCTCTTGGGTGATCCCCTTCACCGCGGAGCGCACCTTCTGACCGTTGGAAGCGTTCCACCTCCACGACGGCGCGCGCGACGTCGTCGAGACGCTGACGGCTGAGATCGACATCGTCCGGCCCTGCTCATCCCCCGCAGCGCCACCCTCGACCTTCGAGGCTCCGAAGGGGCCACCACGCCGCACCAATGTGATCGTCGACTCGCAGGCCCGCCTCGTCGACTGGGTACGGGCGACGCGCGGCGCCGACTGGCTCGATGCCGCGTACCGGGCCGCGCGGTCCTGAGCTGCTCATCACACAAGCCCTCCGATGTGAGCCCCTCACGCTCCTTCGGTCTGCCGAACCGGTCGTGGCCAGAGGCGTATCGGGCGTTTCGCCGCCCGGTCCTCCGTCCAGCCGGCCAGCACGACGGCCACGAGGATCAACGGCCAGGCGACGAGGTACAGGAACGCGCTCGCGGAGGACGAAGGGGCCGACCGGCCCGGGAAGGGGCCGGTCGGCCACTGCGGCTGCGCCAACAGCCGTTCCAGGGCCGGGCTGTAGGGAGATTCCCGGGAGGGGGAGATTCCTGGTGCGGCCCTCCGGCTCGATCCGCATCGGCGAGAGGGACGTGACCCTCCCTCAGTGCCTGAAGGGCCTGAGGCCCCAGCCGGCCAAGAACCGCGACATCGCGATGGTGTTCCAGAACCACGCCCTGTACCCGCACATGACGACGGCCGACAACATGGGCTTCGCCGCCAAGATCGCAGGTGCCCAAACCCCCGTGTGCAGCAGCGGGTTCAGGAGGCCGGCGCCAGCGCGTCACCATGGGACGCGCCGGCGCCCGCGAACCCCAGGTGTTCCTGATGGACGAACCGCCCTCCGACCAGGCCGAGGCCATGACCACGGGCGACGGACCGGCGGTCTCGAGTACGGGGTACGGCTCGCCGCGACTCTCAATGGTTCAGCCCCTCCCGGCCGGCCGATCCGCTTCAGGGCCTGACGGCCCCCGGGAGCGAACCGTCCGACCCTCGCCCCGACGCCCGTCCGGCGACGACCCTGGAAGTGACCGAAGTGGGGGAGTGCGCGCGGCGCAGCGATCCCCGTGTGCCGCGCCGACACCGGAGGTGCCGTATGACCGGTCCTGTCGTCGTCGGACTCGACGGCTCCCCAGCCGGCATGGCGGCCGCATGGTGGGCGGCCCGCGAAGCCGTGGACAGGCGACTGCCCCTCCTTCTCTTCCACTCCTGGACCACCCAGCCGCTCGACGTGCCTGCCGCCCATGACGCCCTGGGCAAGCAGCAGTACGGGGGACGGGCACTTCAACGGGCGGAGACCGAACTGCGCCGCCGGTGCCCCGGTCTGACCCTGACCACGGAACTGGCCTCGTCCCCCGCCGCGGAGGCACTGCTGGACCTCAGCGGGACCGCGGCGCTGCTGGTGCTCGGCTCCCGCGGACACGGATCGACGGCGAGCTTCCTGCTCGGTTCCATCAGCCTGCACGTCCTGGGGCGCGCACAGTGTCCGGCCGTCGCCGTCCGGGCCGGCGACCCCGCCGTCGAGGACGGCTGGGGGCACCCCGCTGCGGCGGACCGCGATGAGGTCGTGGTCGGCGTGGAGGAGCCGGGACCGGCCGTCGACCCCCTGCTGGACTTCGCGTTCGCCACCGCCGGGTCGCATGGGATGCGGGTGCGTGCCGTGCGGGCCCTCCCACTGTCCAGCCTGGTGCCCTACCCGCACACGCTGGCCGCCGGGCGCGCCGACAGCCGCTACGAGGCGGAGGAACGCATACGGCTAGCGGCCGCGCTCGCGCCCTGGCGGGAGAAGTTTCCCGACATCCCCGTCGTCGAACAGGTCTCGACCGGTCCAGCCGCGGCGGTGCTGTTGTACGCCACGGCGCACAGTGGACTGGTGGTCGTGGGCCGCCGACGGCATCCGTCGCACCTGACCTGGAAGCTCGGGCCGGTCGCGCACGCGGCGCTGCACCACGCGCCGTGCCCGGTCGCCGTCGTCCCGCACGACTGATACACCCGGGGCGACGGCCGGTCCCGCACGCGACGCTGCACCACGCGCCGTGCCCGGTCCCCGTTCCGACGGCCGGCACGGCGATTCGGGGCCCCAAGGGGTCTCGCTGCCGACGTCAAGCCGTCTGGGGGACCGGCGAGGCGGGAGTGAGGATCCAGTGGTCACGCAGCGGCGCCCGCAGCACATCGGCCCCGCGGCGGCCCGGAGAACCGGACGGCCCCTCCTCGGCTCGACGCCCAGCGTGGCGGCGAGGACCACCGCCACCGCTCCTGACCGCCACCGGTACGGCAGCGCACCGGTAGTCATGCACAGCAAGAGGTGCCGCGCACCCTCCGGCCACCGACATGCACGCGCCCCTCCGACTCGACCAGGCGGTGAGGAACCGCAGGTCCCCTCGCGGCCGCCGCAGGAGCGGCCCGTTCGGCACCCGCTCGGAGCCGGTCGGCCCACGCCTCGCCCGCCCGGTCCGGGGCACGGTGGGAGCAGCAGGCCATCCGGGGAGGTTGCCATGACGGAACTCGCCGCCGGCCACGGCATCGTGGTGGGCGTAGACGGGTCGGAGGCGCCCGGGGAGGCACTGCGCCGGACGACCCGGCAGGCTCACGCGCCGCACACGGACGTCGTCTCCGTGCACGTCTGGGAGCCGGCCTGCCCACGGTTCGCCCCCTGCGGCCCCGTCACGGCGCGTCCGCCGTTCGCCGAGCGGCAAGCGAGGGGGGCACAACTGCTCGCCCCGACGCTCCGCGACGTCTTCGGGGCGCGCAGCGACAGTCTCGTACGCGCGGTCGTGACGGAGGGGCCGCTCGCGCTCGGGCGCACGCCCCACGACCAGTACGACCGGACCGCGACGGGTCAAGTAGCCCGCGCTTGCCTGCGCCAGGCGACGGTCCCGTGGTCGCGGTTCCCGCCCCGCGGAGGCCCGCGTCGGCGCTCGTCGCCGCCGGGGCGCCCTCCACGGCCGGAAGCTGAACCGCACAACAGACGGCAGACTCCATGGAATTCCGCAACAGGGGTGCGGCCACACGCTGATCGTCGGGCGTCCACCGCCAAGGCACGCCCGAAGAGATCGAGGAACATCGAGGTGACGTCATGGACGTTCTGGTGGGATACGCGACCGCTCACGGCTCGACACGCGGCGTCGCCGAGCGGCTGGCCGCCCAGCTGGGCGAGGCGGGGCTGAAGGCCGAAGCGAGGAGCCTGGAGACGGTGGACGACGCCGACGCGTACCGGGCGTTCGTCCTGGGCAGCGCGGTGCACGGGCAGACCTGGCTGGATGCGGCCCACGACTTCGTGCGCGACAACCTCGACGTACTGGGCTCCCGCCCTGTGTGGATCTTCAGCGTCGGGATGCCGGGCGCGCTGCGCGGCCCCTGGAAGCGCCTGGCGCCCAAGGAGAAGCCGGTGATCGTCGAGAGGCTGCCCCGGGACCTGACGTTCCGGGACCACCGGTTGTTCTCCGGTGTCATCGCACGAGACCATCTGCCCCGAACCGGACGCATCCTGTTCCACCTGGTGGGCGGTCGGTTCGGTGACTACCGCGACTGGGACGCCGTCGACCGCTGGGCGTCCGGGATCGCCGACGAGCTGGCTCGCGGGTGACGGCGGGCCATCACCCAGCGGCCTGGAACTCATACGGACGGCGAGCACGTCGAGGACAGCGGTGAGGGCGAACGTCACCCCCATGGCCGCGACCAGCAGGACAGCGAACAGCTGCCAGAACTGCGGTGTTCGTTGGCGCCGCCGGCCTCGACGGGCTGGTCGACGGTGAGTTCGTGGTTCCGTACGAAGACCGCGTAGGACTGTTCCGCGACCGCACCTGCTTCGGGTGCTCTCGGCCGTGGTGCACGGGCGGGTCGCTCATCTCAGGAGCGGGGCCGGGTGGCCGTCGTCAGCCAGGCCAGGGCACGGCTGACGTCGGCGAGCGTGACGATGCCGACCAACCGTCCGTCGTCGATGATCAGGGCCCGGCGGTCCCTGCTCGTCTCCAGGCGGGGCAGCAGGTCCACGACCAGGTCGTCCGGGGCGGCCGTCACAACGTCGGAGATCGGACGCATCACGTCACCGATCGTGGTGGTGCTGCGGGCCCGAAGCGGAAGCTGGTTGACGAGTACGACGGTGATCAGTCCGGCTGCCGTGCCGTCCGGAGCGAGCACGGGGAAGGCGGAGTGACGGTAGTGGCCGAACGGACCTTCTGCCAGGAAGTGGGAAACGGTCGCTGTGGTGGGGACGGTGACCGGGTCACGGGTCATCACACGGCTGACGGGGATGCCGTCCAGTACGCCGCGCATCTGTGCCTGCCGTTCCTCTGAGGTCGCGGTGGCGATCAGGAACCAGCCGATCAAGGCCGGCCACAGCCCGGACAGATCGTCGGCGAACAGCACGGCCGCGAATCCGGTCACGACCATGAACCAGCCCAGCAGGCGACCCGCGGCTGTCGCGCCCCGGGTGGCCCGGAGCCGGTCGCCGGTGCGGTGCCAGATGAACGCCCGCAGCAGCCGCCCGCCGTCCAGGGGTGCGGCGGGTATGGCGTTGAAGACGGCGAGCATGACGTTGATCGCGGCCAGCCAGGCGACGGCCTCGACCACGACCCCCGATGTGTGCAGCGCGTCCAGCCACAGCGCCAGGCCGGTGAACAGCCCGCCGGCCGCCGCACTGGTGAGCGGCCCCACCGCGGCGATGCGCAGTTCCGCACCCGGTGTGGGGGCTTCGCTGTGCAGGCGTGCGACACCGCCGAGCATCCACAACGTGATGCCGTCGACCTGGACGCCGTTGTGCCGGGCGACGATCGCATGCGCCAGTTCGTGCGCCAGCAGCGAGGCCATGAACACGACGGCCGCCAGCAGCGCAAGCCCCCAGTAGACCCAGCCCGGATGGCCGGGATGGGCTTGGGGGAAACGGCCGCCCGCCAGCATGACGGCCACCAGGCCGACGATGACCAGCACACTCCAGTGCAGGCCGACGCGGACGCCGGCGATCCGCCCCAGAGGCAGTGTCTCCTTCACCGGACTCCTTGCCTTCCCCGGTACGGCTTTCCCTCACATTCACCCGGCGCACCGCACGTGGTCGAACACCTCGGCCTCACGGCACGCCCCGCACGTCACACGCCGCGCGAGATTCCGCCCGTAACCCCGCCCCGTGCCGGCCATGCGCTCCACCAGCAGTCCGGAGACGTGGGCATGCTGCACGCACACCCCGCACCCGCAGCGGTCGCACACCGCGACCGCCGGCACCGCCGTGTCCACGAGTGCGCAGTCGTAGCAGTTCACGACGCACCTCCCCTCACCGCGTTCCGCACCTTCATCGTCGGACACGGAGCGGTGACTCGGGGCGGGCCGGTCGGTCCCTTCCAGGGGACCACCGGCCGTGATTCACCGTCGTGCGGGCTGTCCGAGCACCTCGGGGCCCCTGGCCACCTTCCTCCAGCACGACACAGGTCGCCCCCCACGCGTCACGTACGTCCTGTACATTTCTTACAGACGTCGAAGGAGGGGTACGCCATGACCCGACCGTCCGCCCGCTATGTCCTGCCCGAGTTCACCGAGCGCACGAGCTACGGACACAAGTCGATGGATCCGTACTCGAAGCTGCTGGAGGAGCGGATCGTCTTTCTCGGGACCCAGATCGACGACACGTCGGCGAACGACGTGATGGCGCAGTTCATGTACCTGGAGCACAAGGACCCCGACCGGGACATCGCGCTGTACATCAACTCACCGGGCGGCTCCTTCAGCGCCATGACGGCGATCTACGACACGATGCAGTACGTCGCCTGCGATGTGGAGACGACCTGCCTGGGGCAGGCGGGGTCGTCGGCGGCCGTGCTGCTGGCCGCCGGCACGCCGGGCAAGCGGTTCATGCTGCCGGGGGCCCGCGCGGTGATCCACCAGCCGGAGGTGGCCGAGCCCCTGCAGGGACAGGCCAGCGATCTGGCCATCCAGGCCGACGAGTTGGTGCGGGTGCGGGCCCGGCTGGAGGAGATGCTCGTACGGCACACCGGGCGCAGCCCGGAGCAGGTGACCGTGGACATCGAGCGGGACAAGATCCTGGATGCCGAGGCGGCCGTGGAGTACGGACTGATCGACCGGATCATCCCGAGCCGCAGGTCCACGCTCGCGCCGCCGACCGGGCGGTGAGCGACCGGTGCTCCCACCCGAACTCCCGCCGCTGCCCGCCCTCACCCGCGCCGAGGGCGAGTTGATCGACCGTTACCTCGAGGTGGTGGACCTGCTCGGCCGTATCAACCCGGCGCACCACGGGGACACGTACCGGGGACTGCGCGCTGCCCAGGCGCTGGTGTCGAAGGCCGCCGAACTGCGCGACGCGCTGGCGCTGATGCACCAGCGGGGTGAGACCGAACTGCACGCCCCCACTCTGGGGCGGGCTCTGAGGGTCCTCGACGGCGAGCGGCGCACGGCCCGGGTCACCGTGCCGCCGCACTCCGACAGTTGACGGCCGTACGAGCGGTCCGGACGATCCGTCAATGCTTCGGAGCGTCCGGACCGGGGTTGAAACGGACCAAACGGCGTACCCCCATTTGGAGGACTCCCGGGTCCTTTTTCGCGACCGTCAAAGTTGCGCAACGCGCGTGGCCGGAGGACGGAATGGGACATTCCGTCGCTGGTCCGGGGCTCAACGAGTCCCCGACGCCTCTTCGAACAACGAGGTGTCCACCCGAACAGGCGAGTGGTGAGTAACAACACAAACCCCCGGTTCCATTGGGATTTTCGGACATCTTTGAGTCAAGATCCCTGTCTGACGACAAGCCCCCGCCACAGCGGCGGGGCGGTCCGGGTGGACGCCGAGTCCTGCCGCCGCCCGGATGACCGAGTCGACAGGAGTGGATCGGCAGGAGTGGAGGACCCAAGCACGACGGGTCGCCGGGACGGTCACGCCATGACCGGGCCGCGCAGCCCTTGGGGTGAAGCCGCGTCAGCGGCCGGGCAACTTCGCCAGCCCGAATCCGACAGGTCATCCTTCACAGGCGGCTGACGAAGGGTTGCGCATGACTGCGCTCAATCGTGTCCCGTCGCTGATGGTCCGAGCCGGTACGGCCTCGGCCCTCACCATCGCCGCTGTGGGCGGCTCCGTCGTGATACCGGGTGTCGCCTCCGACGCCGCGGCCGCGACGCCCGCGACGAAGGCACTTCAGGTAGCGGCCTCCAAAAAGGGCTCCCCGTACAAGTGGGGCGCCACCGGACCCGGCCGCTTCGACTGCTCGGGGCTCACGCTCTACTCGTACAAGAAGGCGGGCAAGAAGCTCCCTCGTACGGCAGCCCAGCAGTACAACAAGACCCACCACATCTCCGCGAAGAGCCGCAAGGCCGGAGACCTCGTGTTCTTCCACTCGGGGTCGAACGTCTACCACGTCGGTATCTACGCCGGGAAGGGGAAGATCTGGCACGCCCCCAGGACCGGGGACGTGGTGAGGCTGCAGAAGATCTGGACCAAGAGCGTCTGGTACGGCCGGGTCAGCTGACACTCCCGCGGGGCGACGGCGACCTGACCGCCCGTCGCCCCGCGGGCTGCCGCTTCAGGAGCTGCGCGCACCCGAGCCAGGGCGCGGCAGCTCCTTCGCTTCCCAAAGGCCTCTGACGCCTTCCTACGGCTCCTGCTGCCCCGCCCTGACGGGCTGGGCGGGCACAGTCCACGGGAGCTCGATGGAGACCGTCTTGCCGCCCCCTCTGGTGGGCCGCACATGCAGCTTGCCGCCGGACTCGGCGGCCAGCCAACGGATGATCACCATGCCCCGCCCGTTGTCCTGTTGGACGGCGGCGGGCAGTCGTTTGGGAAAGCGCGGATGACTGTCGGTGACGCCGATGCGCAGTTGTTCGTCACGGTCGAGTCGCAGGTCCACCGTGAAGGTGGGTGACTGCCCGAAGGTGTGCTGTACGACGTTGGTGGCGAGTTCCGAGACGATGAGACGGATGGTCTCGGCGACCTCCGTGTCGGCGGGCAGCCCCCACTCCGCCAGGGTCGTGAGGACGTAGCCGCGGGCCGCGGAGACCGACAGCGGCTCGCTCGGCAGAGTGACGGATGCTTCCAGGTGGTCTGCCATGACGACGTCGTCCCTTTCCCACGGGACCGGAGTCCGGCACGGAGCCGGTGGTTCGAGTACGGTCCCGGACTGGTGCTTCTTCGCCAGACTGCCATTACCGGGCCGGTGACGGGTGGCGATCCACCAAGATATGCATATATCTGTCGCTCGAAGCGGTGAACTCTACGACGGGAGACCGTATTGGGGCGGCCCGGAAGGAGTAAAGGAGTAGCGCATGCAGAACGGTCCCGCGGTGCGCCGCCGGAAACTGGGCGCCGAACTGCGCGCGCTGCGCACGAGCGCGGCGCTCACCAGTGGCGAGGCGGCCCGGCTGGTGGGCTGGCACCAGTCCAAGGTAAGCCGGATCGAGACCGGCGCCAGCGGTGTGAAACCGGCCGATGTGCGGTCACTCCTCGATGCCTACGGCGTCGCCGACTCCCCACTGCGGGAGTTGCTCCTGGTGTTGGCGGGGTCCGACGAGGACGGCGGCCGGCATCACTGGTGGCACGCCTATCGCGGGATCCTTCCGCCCACCTACCGGGACTTCATCAGTCTGGAGTCCCAGGCGAGCGCGATGCGCACGCTGGAGACGTCCGTGGTGCCCGGTCTGCTGCAGACACCGGAGTACGCGCGGGCGGTCACCCGGGCCGCGGTGGACGGCCTGGACGACGAGCGGCTGGACGCGCTGGTGGAGGTGCGGCTGGCCCGCCAGGACGTCCTGCGCTCCGATCCGCCGCTGGAGTTGAGCGCGGTCCTGGACGAGGCGGTGCTGCACCGGGAGATCGGCGGCCCGGATGTCATGGCCCGTCAGCGGGAGCGGCTCCTGGAGGCGGCGCTCCTGCCCCAAGTGCGGCTTCAGGTGCTGCCGTTCACTGCCGGGGCACATGTCGGCGTCACGGGACCTTTCGTAATCTTCTCATTTTCGAGCACTTCTGATCTGGATGTGGTTGTTCTCGACCACTTGACGAGTAGCCTCTACCTCGAGCGGAAAGAAGACCTCCGGGCCTATACGGAGGCCTTCGACGCCCTTCGGATCCACGCCCTTTCACCCGAGGAATCGTTGGATTACATCGCCGGGTTAGCTGACGGCGAGTAAGGAGGCACCATGTCCGCACTGCCTCGGAACGTACCTTCCCGTACCGATCTGCACGACGTGCGGTGGCTGCGCAGCAGTTACAGCACGGGAGCCAACAACTGCGTCGAGACGGCACTGCCCCGTTCCGGCCCCTGGGCCGGGCTGCTCGCGGTGCGCGACTCCAAGGACACCGCCGGACCCGCGCTGCTCTTCTCCCCCGAGAGCTGGGCGGGCTTCACGGCGGCGTTCAAGTCCTGATCAGTCCGTGATCGTGCGGCACCCGGCCGTGTCACGCCGACTCATGGTCGCGTCTCGCCGATCACCCGTACAGCGCGTGTGATCTGAGCCTCGGAGAGGTCCGCGCGGGCGGTCAGCCTGAGCCTGGAGATGCCGTCGGGCACGGAAGGAGGACGGAAACAGCCCACGGCGAGGCCTGCCGTACGGCAGTCGGCCGCCCATCGCACGGCCCCCTCCGGGGACGGCGCGCGCACCGAGACGACCGCGGCGTCCGGGCGTACCGCCTCGTGCCCCGCGGCCGTCAGCCGTGCGTGCAGTTCGGCGGCCACCGTACGCGCGCGTGCCGCCCGCTCCGGCTCGCGGCGCAGCAGCCGCAGGGCCGCGAGGGCCGAGCCCGCCGCGGCGGGGGCCAGCCCTGTGTCGAAGATGAAGGTCCGGGCGGCGTTGACGAGGTGGTCGATCACCTTGGCCGGTCCCAGTACGGCTCCGCCCTGGCTGCCGAGCGACTTGGACAGCGTGACCGTCACGACCACGTCGTCGGCACCCGCGAGCCCCGCCGCGTACGGCGCGCCCCGGCCCCCGTCGCCCAGCACACCCAGCCCGTGCGCGTCGTCGACCAGCAGCCCCGCACCCCGCTCGCGGCACGCCTCGGCGAACTCGGCCAGCGGGGCCGCGTCCCCGTCGACCGAGAAGACCGTGTCGGAGACGACGACCGCGGTGCCCTCGTGTGTCCCCAGCGCCTTGCGCACCGCCTCCGGGTCGGAGTGCGGCACGACCTGTGTGCCGCCCCGGGCCAGCCGGCAGCCGTCGATCAGCGAGGCGTGGTTGCCGGCGTCGGAGACGATCAGCGAGCCGTGCGGGGCCAGCGCGGTGACCGCGGCGAGGTTGGCCGCGTAGCCGGAGGAGAAGACCAGCGCCGCCTCGAAGCCGCAGAAGGCGGCCAGTTCGCGCTCCAGCTCGGTGTGCAGCTCGGTCGTACCGGTCACGAGCCGCGATCCGGTCGAGCCGCCGCCCCAGGTCCGCGCGGCCTCGGCCGCGCCCTCGGCGACCTCGGGGTGGTGGGTCAGGCCCAGGTAGTCGTTGCTCGCGAGATCGAGGAGCGGGGAGTCGGCCGGCCGCGGCCGCAGGGTCCGTACGAGGCCGGCGCGGCGGCGCAGCTCCGCCTGCTCGTCGATCCAGCCGAACGCCATGGCTCCTCCGGGGCTTTTGTAGGCAGTGGACAGACACTAGCCGCAGGAGGCGCACCCCATGATGTGGCAATACACACACGGTGAAGGGCACGTCTTGTTCATTCTCTCCTTGGCCCCGAGCGGGTCGGTAAGACAGGATCGGCTCTCATGGACCTGCTGAACACGCTGGTGGACAAGGGGCTTCGGCGCGAGCTGCCGACCCGCGAGGAAGCTCTGGCCGTCCTCGCCACTTCCGACGACGACGTGCTCGATGTGGTGGCCGCGGCCGGGAAGGTGCGCCGGCACTGGTTCGGGCGACGGGTGAAACTCAACTACCTCGTCAACCTGAAGTCCGGGCTGTGTCCCGAGGACTGCTCCTACTGCTCCCAGCGGCTCGGCTCCTCCACCGGCATCCTGAAGTACACCTGGCTCAAGCCCGAGCAGGCCTCGCAGGCCGCCGCCGCGGGGCTGGCCGGCGGCGCCAAGCGGGTCTGTCTGGTGGCGTCCGGGCGCGGTCCGACCGACCGTGACGTGGACCGGGTCGCGGGCACCATCAAAGCGATCAAGGAGCAGAACGAGGGCGTCGAGGTCTGCGCCTGTCTCGGTCTGCTCTCCGACGGCCAGGCCGAGCGGCTGCGCGAGGCGGGCGCGGACGCCTACAACCACAACCTCAACACGTCCGAGTCGACGTACGGGGAGATCACGACCACCCACACCTACGCCGACCGCGTCGACACGGTGAACAAGGCGCACGCGGCCGGACTGTCGGCCTGCTCGGGTCTGATCGCCGGCATGGGCGAGAGTGACGAGGACCTGGTGGACGTCGTCTTCTCGCTGCGCGCACTCGACCCGGACTCGGTGCCGGTCAACTTCCTGATCCCGGTCGAGGGCACCCCGCTGGCCAAGGAGTGGAACCTCACCCCGCAGCGCTGTCTGCGCATCCTGGCGATGGTCCGCTTCGTCTGCCCCGACATCGAGGTGCGCATCGCGGGCGGCCGCGAGGTCCATCTGCGCTCGATGCAGCCCGTAGCCCTCAACCTGGCCAACTCGATCTTCCTGGGCGACTACCTCACCACCGAGGGCCAGGCCGGCAAGGCCGACCTGGAGATGATCGCCGACGCCGGCTTCGAGGTCGAGGGTGCCGACCAGGTGACGCTGCCCGAGCACCGGGTGAACGCGGGCGGGGGCTGCGGGTCGCACGCCGGTGACGGCTGTGGTTCGCCCTCCGGTGGCGGCTGTGGGTCGCACGAGGACGCCGGGTGCGGGTCGCACGAGGGTGGCGGTGTCTGCGGTACGGCCGTCGCCGCCGCGTCCGCGGTGAACGAGCCGCGCACCGACCTGGTCGCGGTCCGCCGTCGCGGTGCCGGAACGGACCTCGCACCCAATGCCTGACCTGCCCGTCCCCGAGCTGCTGGAGCTCGACCGGCGGCACGTGTGGCATCCGTACGGGCCGATGCCAGGCCGGGTCGAACCGCTCGTCGTGGAGTCGGCGAGCGGGGTGCGGCTGCGGATGGCGGACGGCTCGGGCGAGCTGGTCGACGGGATGGCGTCCTGGTGGTCGGCGATCCACGGCTACAACCACCCGGTGCTCAACGAGGCCGCGCGCGACCAGCTCGGCCGGATGAGCCACGTCATGTTCGGCGGGCTCACCCATGAGCCCGCCGTACGGCTGGCGAAGCTCCTTGTCGACATGTCTCCTGACGGCCTGGAGCATGTCTTCCTCGCCGACTCCGGCTCGGTGTCGGTCGAGGTCGCGGTGAAGATGTGCCTGCAGTACTGGCGTTCTCTGGGCCGCCCTTCGAAGCAACGCCTGCTGACCTGGCGCGGCGGCTATCACGGGGACACCTGGCAGCCGATGTCGGTCTGCGACCCCGAGGGCGGGATGCACGAGCTGTGGACCGGGGTCCTGCCCCGCCAGGTGTTCGTGGACGCGCCACCGGCCGAGTACGAGGAGTCGTACGCCGAACAACTGCGCTCGGCGATCGCTCGGCACGCCGACGAGCTGGCCGCGGTGATCGTGGAGCCGGTGGTGCAGGGTGCGGGCGGGATGCGGTTCCACTCCCCCGCGTATCTGCGGGTGCTGCGCGAGGCGTGTGACGCGCACGACGTGCTGCTGGTGTTCGACGAGATCGCGACGGGCTTCGGCCGCACGGGCGCGCTCTTCGCCGCGGAGCACGCGGCGGTGACGCCGGACGTGATGTGCGTGGGCAAGGCGCTGACCGGCGGCTATATGACGATGGCGGCGACGCTGTGCACGGCGCGCGTGGCCGACGGCATCTCGCAGGGCGAGGTCCCGGTGCTCGCCCACGGCCCGACCTTCATGGGCAACCCCCTGGCCGCGTCCGTCGCCTGCGCGTCGATCGAGCTGCTGCTCGGGCAGGACTGGCTCGCCGAGGTCAAGCGGATCGAGGCGGGGCTGCGGGACGGGTTGACACCGGCTCTCGACATCCCGGGTGTGCAGGACGTGCGTGTCCTGGGCGCCATCGGAGTCGTCCAACTGGACCATGCCGTCGACATGAAGGCGGCCACGGAGGCGGCCGTGCGCGAGGGCGTGTGGTTGCGGCCGTTCCGCGACCTGATCTACGCGATGCCGCCGTACGTCACCGGTGACGGGGACGTGGCACGGATCGCGCGTGCGGTGTGCGCCGCGGCACGGGAAGGATGAGCATGCCGATCCTGGTGATCACGGGAACGGGCACGGAGGTCGGCAAGACGATCACGACCGCCGCCGTCGCCGCGACGGCGTCGGCGGCAGGCCGTTCGGTGGCCGTCCTCAAGGCCGCGCAGACGGGCGTACGACCGGACGAGCGCGGGGACGCCGACGAGGTCGCGCACCTCGCGGGTGCCGTCACGGCGACCGAACTCGCCCGCTATCCCGAGCCGTTGGCTCCGGCGACGGCCGCGCGCCGGGCCGGGATGACACCGGTGCACCCGCAGGACGTCGCCGAGGCCGCCACCAAGCTGGCCATCGAGCACGACCTGGTGCTGGTGGAGGGGGCGGGCGGCCTGCTCGTCCACTTCGACGAGACGGGCGGCACCCTGGCGGACGCGGCGGAACTGCTGCGGGCACCGGTGCTGGTGGTGGCGTCGGCGGGGCTGGGCACCCTGAACACCACGGAACTGACGGCCCGTGAACTGCGCTCGCGAGGCGTGGAGTTGCTGGGTGTCGTCATTGGCGGCTGGCCGAACTCCCCCGACCTGGCGATGCGTTGCAACATCACGGACCTGCCCGAGGTGGCCGGGGCGCCCCTGTTGGGCGCCCTGCCCATGGGGGTGGGGGCACTCGCCCCCGCCGACTTCCGTACGGCGGCCCCGAGGTGGCTCGCCTCGCGGCTGGACGGCACGTGGGACGCGGAGGAGTTCCGGGTGCGGGAGGCGCCGTAGCGGCATCACAGTCGCTGGAACAACACCGCCACCGAGCCCACGAACGAACGTCGCGCGGAAGGCCGCTGTCCTGCAGCTCCTGGACGTGGACCTGCTTCACGGCCGTCGCGGAGTGGGCATCCAGTCCCTGCACGGGCGCGTCGAGCAGATCGGCGGCCGCCTCACCATCCGCACCACCCCGCAGGGCGCCACGGTCACCGCCGACCTACCACTGGCGCTGGGCGACACCGAAGGCGGTTCGGGGGCCGACGGGTCAGGAGCCACCGCCCTCTCCGAGCAGTCGTACCAGCTCGATCCGTGACCGGATGTCCAACCGGGAGAACACACCCCGCAGATGGTGGTCGATGGTGCGTGGACTCAGGGCCAGGCGGGCGGCGATCTCGCGGTTGGTGGCGCCGTCGGCGGCCATACGGGCGATGACCAGTTGCTGGGCCGTGAGGCGGCCGGCGGGATCGTGGGGCTGGACGGGGGTGGCGGGGGCGCCGAGGGCGCGGAGTTCGGCGCGGGCCTGGGCGGCGCAGTGCGGGGCGCCGAAGCATTCGAAGGCCTCCAGCGCGCTGTAGAGGCGGTCGCGGGCCTCCGTACGGCGGCGCAGTCGGCGCAGCGCGGCGCCGAACAGCAGCTCGGTGCGGGCGCGTTCGTAGTCCCGGGTGCCGTGGGCGTGCAGGTCGAGGGCCTCACGGTAGTGGTCGAACGCCTCGGCGCCGGGGGCGAGCAGGGCGCGGCAACGGGCGCTGAGGGCCAGGTCGTCGGGGCTGCGCACGGCGCGTGCCCAGCGGTCGTAGTCGGCGTGCGCGGCGCGGGCGACGCGGGTGTCGCCGGTGCGGACGGCGGCCTCGACGTAGTGCGGGGTCGCCAGGTGGCGGATGGCGCGGTGGCCGTGCCCCGGGCCGAACCCGGCGAGCGCGCGCAGCCGGGCGGTGGCGCCGGCGAAACGGCCGTCCGCGAGGTCGAGGAAGGCGAGCGCCCACTGGGCCAGCGCGGCGGGCAGACCGAGGCCCCGGCCGAGGGCGTACGACCGTGCCGCCGCCGCGCGTTCACGGCAGGTGTCCGCGTCGCCGGTGACCGCCGCGAACATGGCGAGGGCGGCCTGCAGATGGCAGGCGCCGTTGTCCTGACCGGTGGCATAGGCCTGTCTGAGGGCGTCCGTCGCGGTGGCCGCGCCGGCGTGCGGGCGGCCGGCCCAGAAGTCGGCGTACGCATGGAACTCCAGCGCCTGTACGGCGGTCGCGGTCACGCCCCGCGTGCGGGCGGACGCGGCCGCCCGCTGGGTGGCGGTGGCGGCACGGGTGTGGTCGCCGAGCATGAGCGCGGCGATGCCCGCGTGCACGAGCAGGGTCGGCTCGTCCCCCGGAGCACATCGCCCGGCCGCGGCCTCCAGCAGGTCCCGCGCCTGCTCGTACCGCCCCTCGAAGGCCGCCGCGAGCCCACCCAGCGTGCCGGGCGGTACGACGCCCATCCGGTCGGCGGCCCGGGCAGCGTCACGGCATCGCCGCAGGTCACCGGTGTAGATGGCGGCTTCGGTGGCACGGGCGAGCAGGAGGGTCGCGTCGGTGTCTGCGTACGACTCCGCAGAACCGTTCCCTCTCCGCACGTCGTCGTCTCTTCGCCGTACCGCCCGTTCCCTCCGGGGCACCGCCCCCAGCAGCGCGTCGAAGGCCTCCGTCGCGTTCTCCGCGCGCAGGGCGAACAGGCCCGTGAGCGCGTCGTCGGCAGATCCCCTCGCGGCCAGTCGGCGGGCGCGGTCGGCGTCGCCCGCCTGCCAGGCGTCGGTGGCGGCGCGGGTGAGCAGGCGGGACCGTGCGGGCAGGTCGGGGCAGAGGGTCGCGGCGTGTTCCGACAAGGCGCGGGCGAGGGTGAGCTGGCCGGTCGTCCTGGCCTGTCCCGCGGCCGCGACCAGCTCCGCCACGAGCCGCCCGCTGGGGCCGAGGGCCCCCGCGCCCCGATGCCAGGAGCGGCGCGGTGCCTCGCCCTGGCCGTTCAGGACGCGGGCCAGCAGCCGGTGGACCTCGCGCCGGTCCGACGGCGATCCCGACTCGTACGCGGCGATCCTCGTCCAGGCGTCACGGAAGACGACCCCGCCCGCCCCGGCGTGCGCGGTGCCGGCGGTCTCGGCGGCCTCCAGGGGGCGGGTGTCGAGGCGGGCGGCGGCGACCGCGCGCAGGAAGGCGTGGGTGGCGACCGGGTACTGGTCGGCGGCGGCGAGGAGCAGCAGGAGGCGGGTGTCGTCCGGGAGGGCGCGGATCTCGGCGCGCTGGGACCGCAGCAACTCCGGGGCCAGTTCGGCGGGTTGGGTCGGCAGCGGGTCGAGGCCGGCCGACTCGCGGTCGGTGAGGAGCCCCGCCAGCTCGGCGGCGGCGCGCGGATCGCCGTAGACGGCGTGCAGGACCCGTACGCGGACGCCCTCGGGGAGGTCGGACGCCGTGCGTCTCGGTGGCGAAGTGCGGTCGAGCGGTTGCGGGTTCACCGGAGTCACCACACAACTGATGTTACTGGCGGGTTAATTGAACCGTAAAGACCGGCGATTTCGCCGATGCGGCGCGCGTAGACCCGAGTTGACACTCCTGGCGAACCCACCCGTGTCAGGAGGCATCATGCAGCGCATCAAGCGTCGTATCGCCACGGCACTCTCGGCCGTGGCCGCATCGCTCCTTCTGTCCCTCTCCTTCGCCGCCGCGCCCGCTCACGCGGCGACCCACAACCCCGTCGTCTTCGTCCACGGCCTCAGCAGCGACGCGAGCAGCTGGGACGACTGGATCTCGGACTTCGAGGCGGACGGCTACACGTCCTCCGAGTTGTACGCGTGGTCGTACGACTGGTCGCAGTCGAACGCCACCACGGCCTCGCAACTGGCCGCCGAGATCAAGAGCGTGCTCGCGAAGACGGGCGCCTCGAAGGTGGACCTGGTCGTCCACTCCATGGGCGCGCTCTCCTCCCGCTACTACCTCAAGAACCTCGGCGGGACGTCGTACGTCGACGACTTCGTCTCGGTCGCCGGCGTCAACCACGGCACGTCCGTCGCCTCGTGGTGCGCGTGGCTGTACACGTCCTGCAAGGAGATGCAGATCGGCAGTTCGTATCTGACCGCCCTCAACTCCGGTGACGAGACGCCCGGCAGCGTGTCGTACGCGAGCTACTGGTCGGACTGCGACGAGGCCGTCGTACCGAACAGCTCGGCCCTGCTGACCGGCGCCACCAACGTCGACGCCGGCTGCATCTCGCACACCGACATGAACAACGACCACGGCGTCTACGAGCAGGTGCGGGACTTCATCGCCTGACCTGCTGCGGGGGTGCGCGGGGGCCTTACGGGGGAGAATCGCCGTAAGGCCCGTCCTGTGATGGAGGTCCCCATGCCGCTACGCTCCCCCGGCTCCGCCCAGGTGGCCCGGGATCCCGTGCACCATCCGCTGTTCGCCCGCTACTACGCCAGGATCAGCGTCTCCGCCGAGACCCGGATGGGGATGGGCACAGTCCGCGACCGTCTGCTGTCCGGACTGGCCGGGCGGGTGATCGAGATCGGTGCGGGCAACGGACTGAACTTCGCGCACTATCCGAGCACGGTCTCGGAGGTGGTCGCGATCGAACCGGAGCGTCTGCTGCGGCAGCTGGCCGTCGAGAACGCCCTGCGCGCCGAGGTCCCGGTGGATGTCGCACCGGGCGCGGCGGAGGCGCTGCCCGTCAAGAGCGAGGCCTTCGACGCGGCGGTGCTCTCGCTGGTGCTGTGCAGTGTGCGGGACGTGTCGCGGGCGCTCGCGGAGGTACGGCGGGTGCTGCGGCCCGGTGGTGTCGTGCGGTTCTTCGAGCACGGCCGGGGCGGCGGACCGGCGATGACCTTCACCCAGCGCGCCCTGGACCGCACCCTGTGGCCGCCGCTGAACGGCGGCTGCCACCTGGCCCGCGACCCGGTCGCCGCCCTGCGCGCCGCCGGCTTCGAACTCGGCCCCTACCGGCGGCTGTTGATGCCGGAGAGGGGGCCGAGGCTGCCCACCTCGTACTGCGTGCTGGGCACCGCATGGCGACCGCAGCCCACCGAGACGGCCGGCTGATTCACATCGTCCAGCCGCGCAGCTCCGCCGCGATGTCGTACACCGTGGCGTTGCCCTTCTTGACCATGCGCGCCAGGTCGCGGACCTGAACCGGCGAGGTGGTGACCCTGAGGCCGCTGGCGACGAGGTAGGCGTAGGCGACGGCCGAGGCGAACAGGGCGTTGGAGCGCTCCAACGCCGGGACGTGGATGAGGAGTTGGAGCAGGGCCGCCGCGCGTGCGTGCGGGTTGTCGTAGACCGGGACGTCGAATATCTCGGCCTCGTGCCGTGCGACGGCCGCGACGAGGGCGCCCCAGTCGATGACCTGGGGGTCACCGGGCGTCCTCTGTTCGGCGAGCATGAGCAGCCAGGCGAGATCGATGCTGAGGTTGTTCAAGGGATCAGCGGCGACCTTCGCGCGGGCTCTCGTTCTCGGTGCCGAACTCGTCCGCGAACACGGATTCGTACTGCTTCATGAAGTCGGCGGCGGCCTCGACGAAGGTCTGGCCGACCTCTCCGGTGTCCTGTCTCACGAGTTCCTCTATGTACCGGTTGACGCTCATGCCCCGGGCCAGGGCACGCTCCCGAGCGGCACGGGCCGTGCCCTCGTCCACTCTCACGTTCAGCTGGGTCTTCGCCATACTTCGAAGCTAGCGCCGAAGTGCTAGCGCCGCAAGGGGGCCTCCATGGGCGGCAGGTCCTCCCCCAGGTGGAGCATGCCCCTTACACCGATATCAGGGGCACGACCTGCGGTGGAGACCGCCTCGGCCCCACGGGGGATATCGGGTGTGCGCTCAGTCACACTAGCGTGGGCATCCACGAGTGGCCGGCCACGGAGGAGGCAGCGTTGTCCACATCTGCAGCGCGGGACGCGGCCCGCGCCCGCGGTCTGACCAAGGCGTACGGCTCGGGCGAGACGACCGTGCTCGCCCTCGACTCGGTGGACGTGGACATCGCGCGCGGCCGCTTCACCGCGGTGATGGGGCCGTCGGGCTCCGGGAAGTCCACGCTGATGCACTGCCTCGCCGGTCTCGACACGGTCTCGGCCGGTCAGGTGTGGCTGGGCGACACCGAGATCACGGGGCTGAAGGACCGCGAACTGACCCGGCTGCGGCGTGACCGGATCGGCTTCATGTTCCAGTCCTTCAACCTGATCCCGACACTGAACGCGGCCGAGAACATCACCCTGCCCATGGACATCGCGGGCAAGAAGCCCGACGAGAAGTGGCTGGACCAGATCATCGACACGCTGGGGCTGCGGGACCGGCTGAGGCATCGGCCGTCCCAGCTCTCCGGCGGCCAGCAGCAGCGCGTCGCCTGCGCGCGGGCGCTCGTCTCCCGGCCCGAGCTGATCTTCGCGGACGAGCCGACGGGCAACCTGGACTCACGGGCCGGCCTGGAGGTGCTCGCGTTTCTGCGCCAGGCGGTCGACGAGCTGGAGCAGACGGTCGTCATGGTCACCCACGACCCGGGGGCCGCGGCCCACTCCGACCTCGTGCTCTTCCTCGGGGACGGACGGATCGTCGACGAGATGGAGCATCCGACGGCCGAGGCGGTGCTGGAGCGCATGAAGCGTTTCGACGTGATCCGCACCCAGTTCGAGGCCGACGAGGAGGCGTGAACCGGTGCTGAAGGCGACCCTCCGCAGCTTTCTCGCCCACAAGGGGCGGTTGCTGCTCTCCGCCCTGGCGATCGTCCTGTCGGTGGCGTTCGTCGCGGGCAGCCTGATCTTCTCCGACACCGTCACCCACACCTTCGACCGCCTCTTCCACTCCACGTCCGCCGATGTGACCGTGGAGCCGAAACAGGACCTCAAGTCCCAGGTCCCGACGGGAGCGGTCGAGACCGTGCCGGCCTCGCTCGCCCAGCGGGTGGCCAAGGTCGACGGGGTCAAGTCGACCCATGCGGACGTCAGCGTCCAGAACATCACCGTGGTCGACAGCAGGAACAAGTCGGTCGGCCCGACCACGGGCGCGCCCACCATCGCCACCGACTGGTACCTCACCGCCCGCAGCCCCGTGAAGCTGACCTCGGGCCACGCCCCGCGGAGCGGCTCCGAGGGGCTGCTCGACGCCGACACCGCCGACAAGAAGCACCTGAGGATCGGCGACACGCTGACCGTGCTCGCCCAGCCCGGCACCTTCAAGGTCCGGATCGTCGGCATCGCCACCTTCACCACCACCAACCCCGGCGCGGCCCTGGTCTTCCTCGACCCGAGGACCGCGGCGACCCAGCTGCTCGGCTCGGCCGACAAGGCGACGTCCATCTCGGTCGACGCGGCGAAGGGGGTGAGCGACGCCCAGCTCAAGAGCCGGGTCGTCGCCGAGATCGGCACCGGCACCTATGACATCAAGACCGCCGACGAACAGGCCAAGTCGGCCGCCTCCGACCTCGGCGGGTTCCTCGACGTCATCAAGTACGTGATGCTCGGCTTCGCCGGGATCGCCGTCCTGGTCGGCATCTTCCTCATCGTCAACACCTTCTCCATGCTGATCGCCCAGCGGACAAGGGAGTTGGGCCTGCTCAGGGCCCTCGGCGCGGACCGACGGCAGGTACGGCGGTCCGTGCTCACCGAGGCGATCCTGCTGGGACTGGTCGGCTCGACCCTCGGTCTGGCCCTCGGCATCGGCCTCGCGGCCGGGCTGATCAGGCTCATGGGCACGTTCGGCATGAACCTCAAGACCGCCGAGATGGTGATCAACTGGGGAACTCCCGTGGCGGCCTACGTCGTCGGCGTCGGCGTCACCTTCGTGGCGGCCTACCTACCGGCCCGTCGTGCGGCGACCGTCTCGCCGATGGCCGCGCTCGCGGACGCCGAGATGGCGGACGTCGGGCGGCCGTTGAGGACCCGCGCGATCGTGGGCTCGGTGGTCGGCGTGCTCGGCGCGGCGGCGCTGGCCGGATGTGCCACGGCGACGAAGACCGCCTCGTCGGCCTCCCTGCTCGGCCTGGGCGTGGTCCTCACCCTGATCGCGATGGTCATCGCGGGCCCGCTCCTCGTCCGCCCGGTCATCCGGGTTCTCGGCGCGGCCTTCCCGGCCCTCTTCGGCTCGATCGGCCGCATGAGCCAGCGCAACGCCCTGCGCAACCCCCGCCGTACGGGCGCCACCGCCGCCGCCCTCATGGTCGGCCTGGCCCTGGTCGGCGGCATGTCGGTGGCCAGCGCCTCCATGTCGAAGTCCTTCGACCAGCAGATCGACAAGACCCTGGGCGCCGACTTCGTGATCCAGAACAGCAACTTCGTGCCCTTCTCGAAGGAGGTCACCGACAAGGTGCGCGGCACGGAGGGCGTCGGTCTCGTCGTACGGCAGCGGTTCACACCCGTGGCCGTGACCCTGCCGGACGGCAAGCGGGTCAAGACGACCGCGGCGGGATACGACGACGGAGTCGACGACGTCGCACACGTGACGTACTCCTCCGGGAACTCGGCGGCGGCCCTCGCCCCTGGCAGCCTCGGCATGGACGTCACCTTCGCGAAGGACCACCACGTGCGGGTCGGCAGCACGATCCCGGTCGAGTTCCCCGCCGGCCAGAAGACCCATCTGAAGGTCGCCGCCCTCACCGACCAGGCGGGCTCCGGCGGTTTCGGCATGCAGGGCGGCCTGTTCTTCGGCATCGCGACGGTCGAGAAGTACGTCCCCGGCGGCCAGGACTCTTCGCTGTACGTCAACGCGAGCTCCGGCACGAGCGCCGACCAGCTGCGCGCACACCTCAAGAAGACACTCGCCCCGTACCCGCAGGTGCAGGTCCGCGACGAGGCCGACTACAAGAAGCTGGTCCACGACCAGATCGCCGTACTGCTCTACCTCGTCTACGCACTGCTCGGGCTCGCGATCATCATCGCGGTGCTCGGTGTGGTCAACACCCTTGCCCTGTCGGTCGTCGAGCGCACCCGCGAGATCGGGCTGCTGCGCGCCATCGGACTCGCCCGGCGCCAGCTGCGCCGGATGATCCGGCTGGAGTCGGTGGTCATCGCGGTGTTCGGTGCGGTGCTCGGGCTCGCGCTCGGCCTGGTCTGGGGCGTGTGCACCCAACAGGTCCTGGCCCTGCAGGGAATGAAGGCGCTGGCGGTCCCGTGGGGCACGATCGTCGCGGTGGTGATCGGCTCGGCGGTGGTGGGCATCGTGGCGGCGCTGCTGCCCGCGTTGCGTGCATCCCGCATGAATGTGCTGGCGGCCATCGCGCACGAGTGATGGGATGGCGGCAGGTACTCAAGTCGCTTGATGGTGAGGAGAGTTCATGCCGCGCCCGTTCCGTTTCGGAGTCAACCTGGTGACCCCCGCACCCGCCGAGGAGTGGCGCGCCAAGTGCCGACGGGCCGAGGAGCTCGGCTACGACGTCATCCTGGTCCCCGACCACCTCGGCATGCCGGCGCCCTTCCCGGCCCTGGTCGCGGCGGCCGAGGCGACCGAACGGCCGACGTTGGGCACGTTCGTACTCAACGCGGGCTTCTGGAACCCCACGTTGCTCGCCCGCGAGGCGGCGACGACGGACGCCCTGACCGGCGGACGCCTCGAACTCGGGCTCGGCACCGGGTACGTGCGGGCGGAGCACGACACGGCGGGCCTGCCGTGGGGTTCGCCGGGTGAGCGCGTGGACCATCTGCGCCGCACGGTCGAGGAGTTGGAGCGGCTCCTGACCGATGAGGAGCGGCAGCCGCAACCCGTTCGGAAGCCACGGGTTCCGCTGCTGATCGGCGGCAACGGCGACCGGGTGCTGCGGCTGACCGCCGAGCACGCCGACATCGCCGCGTTCACGGGCGCGTACGTGGACCCGCACAGCAGCACCGGCCGGCTCGTCCCGGTCACGGCGGAGCAGCTCGGGGAACGGGTGGCGCGGTACCGGGAGTTCGAGGCGGACCGCGAGGAACCCGCCGAGCTGAACCTTCTCCTGCAGAGGGTGGCCGTCACCGAGGAACGCGAGGGCGCGCTCCGGCCCCTCCGCGGCTCGGTGCCGGAAATCAGTCTGGAACAGGCCCTTGAACTGCCCATTCTCCTGATCGGCACCCTGGAGCAGATCGTGGAACAGGTGCTGGCCCGGCGCGAGCGGTACGGCTTCTCCTACCTGACCGTCCTGGAGCCGTACATGGAGGCCTTCGCTCCGGTCGTGGCCCGGTTGCGGGGCCAGTGACAGTCCGGATGGTGGAATTCCGTGTCGGGGACGGCCGTGGCTGATGGGATCGCCCCATGACTGATCTGCGGATACGAGCCGCCGGCCCCGCCGACCTCGACACCGTCCTGGCCTTCTGGAAGACGGCCGCCGAAGGCACGAGCATCAGCGACGACCGCGACGGCGTGGAGCGGCTCGTCACCCGGGACCCCGAGGCTCTGATCCTCGCCGAGCGGGGCGGCGAGCTCGTCGGCACGGTGATCGCGGGCTTCGACGGCTGGCGCTGCCATCTGTACCGGCTCGCCGTCCACCCGCAGCGGCGCCGTCAGGGCATCGGCTCGGCGCTGCTGGCGGCGGCCGAGGAACGGTTCGTACAGCTGGGCGGGCGGCGCGGGGACGCGATGGTGCTGGTGCGCAACGAGACCGGGCAGCACGCGTGGCGCGCGGCGGGCTACACGCCCGAGGAGCACTGGCGACGCTGGGTGAAGCCGCTCACCGACTGAGCAACCGGACCACTTTGCCCATCCTTTACCATGGGAGGATCATCGGTCCTCCCATGGCGGACCACCCGGTCCCGCATGAAAGGTGTGAGCGTCCGCCCATGGGCGAGCCTCCCAGTAGTACAAGCCGTAGCCGACATCGCGCGTTCCTCCCTGCCCTGTCCGACGATGGGACGGAGGTGACCCGATGACCGAAGTGCTCCTCCTGCTGGTGGCGATCCTGCTCTCGCTCGCCTGTGGTGCCTTCGTCGCGGCCGAGTTCTCGCTGACCACCGTCGAGCGGGGCGAGCTGGAGCGGGCCGCGGAGCGCGGTGAGCGGGGTGCCGCGGGCGCCTTGAAGGCCGTACGGAATCTGACGTTCCAGCTCTCCGGCGCCCAGCTCGGCATCACGGTCACCAACCTGGTCGTCGGCATGCTCGCCGAGCCGTCGATCGCCAAGCTGATCGCGGGCCCCATCGAGGCGCTCGGTCTGTCCCGGTCGACGGCGTCCTCGCTCGCCCTGGTGCTCGGTACGGCCCTGTCGACCGTCTTCCTGATGGTCGTCGGCGAGTTGGTGCCCAAGAACTGGGCGATCTCCTCGCCACTGGCCATGGCCAAGCGGGTGGGCAACGCCCAGCGCTGGTTCAGCTCGGCCTTCCGCCCCTTCATCACCCACCTCAACAACACCGCCAACCACGCGGTGCGCCGCATGGGCCTGGAGCCGGCCGAGGAGCTGGCCTCGGCGCGCAGCCCCAAGGAACTGGCGGCGTTGGCCCGGCACTCGGCCAAGGAGGGGGCGCTGGAGGCGGACACCGCCGAGTTGTTCGTGCGGACCCTGAACCTCGCCGACCTGACCGCGGAGAACGTGATGACCCCGCGCGTCCAGGTCATCGCCCTGGAGGCCCAGGCGACCTGCGAGGACGTGGCCAACGCGACGCGTGCCACCGGGCTGTCCCGCTTCCCGGTCTACCGCGGCGGCCTCGACTCGGTCGTGGGCACCGCCCACATCAAGGACGTGCTGGCGATACCCGCAGAGCGGCGCACGCGCGTGCCCGTCTCCGAGGTGATGCGCGACCCGCTCCTGGTCCCGGAGACGCTCACCGTCGACCGGCTCCTGGACCGGCTGTCCGGCAGGCGCACCATGGCCGTCGTCATCGACGAGTACGGCGGCACCGCGGGCGTGGCCACCGTGGAGGACATCGTCGAGGAGGTCGTCGGCGAGGTGCGGGACGAGCACGACCCGCACGAGACTCCCGACCTGGCCGCGGCAGGCAGCGACGACGAGGGCCGCGCCCTGTACTCGGCCGACGGCTCGGCCCGCGTCGACCAGCTCGCGCGCGTGGGTCTGCGGGCGCCCGAGGGGCCGTACGAGACGCTGGCCGGTCTGGTCGCGACCGAACTCGGCCGGATTCCGGCCGTCGGCGACACCGTGGACGTCGTCGGATGGCGGCTGGACGTGGTGGACGCCTCCGGGCGCCGGGCCGCGCGGGTGCTGATGCACGCGCCGTTCGCGGACGCGACGACGGACGAGGAGGGAGCGAAGTGACGGCCGTACAGCTGCTGATCGGTTTCGCGACCCTGGTCGTCAACGCCTTCTTCGTCGGCGCCGAGTTCGCCCTGATCTCCGTGCGGCGCTCGCAGATCGAGCCGTACGCCGAGGAGGGCGACCGGCGGGCCAAGAGCGTGCTGTGGGGCCTGGAGCACGTGTCCGCGCTGCTCGCGGCCGCCCAGCTCGGCATCACGCTGTGCACGCTGGTCCTGGGTGTCGTCGCCGAGCCCGCGATCGCGCATCTGCTGGAGCCGGTGTTCCACGCCGTGGGCGTACCGGAGAGCGCGGGCCGCGTGGTGTCGTTCGTGATCGCGCTGTCCCTGGCGACGTATCTGCACATGCTGCTCGGCGAGATGGTGCCGAAGAACATCGCGCTCGCCGAGCCGGTGCGCAGTGCCTTGCTGCTGGGCCCGCCGCTGGTCGCCCTCGCCCGGGCGCTCCGCCCGGTGATCTTCACGATCAACGCCTTCGCCAACGCCCTGCTGAAGCTGCTGCGTGTGGAGACCAGGGACGAGGTGGCGGCGACCTTCTCGGACGCCGAGCTCGCCCGGATCGTGCGGGACTCCGGCGCCGCGGGCCTGATCGACGACCGGGCGCAGGAGCGGCTGCGGGACGCGCTGGAGCTGGGCCGCCGGCCCGTGCGCGATGTCGTCCTTCCCCTGGAACGTGTCGTCCACGCGCGCGTGGGCGTCACGCCGGAGGAGCTGGAGGGCCTGTCGGCCGAGTCCGGCTTCTCCCGCTTCCCCGTGGTGGAGGAGAACCGCCGGATCGTCGGCTACCTGCATGTTAAGGACGCGCTGGACGCCTCGCCACGAAATGTGCCGTTCCGGGTGCGGGACATGCGCCCCATCGCGCGCGTGCGGGCGAGCACCCCACTGGACGACGTCCTCACCGCGATGCGCGGCAGCCGCACCCACCTCGCCGCCGTGCTCGGCGACGACGGGCGGCTGGAGGGGCTGGTGACCATGGAGGACGTGCTGAGGGAGCTGTTCGGGCAGCGGGCGTGACCCGGCGTCCCGGGAGGGGAGGCCGACCGACCGACGGGTATGGAGCCGGGTTACGATTTCCGTCGCCATGCAGACGAATCCCAATCACACCAGCCTGGTCGCGGTCGGCGACTCCTTCACCGAGGGCATGTCGGACCTGCTGCCCGACGGCTCCTACCGCGGTTGGGCCGACCTCCTCGCCGGCCGGATGGCCGCCGTCACCCCCGGGTTCCGGTACGCCAACCTCGCGGTGCGCGGCAAGCTGATCGGTCAGATCGTCGACGAGCAGGTGGACGTGGCCGCGGCCATGGAGCCCGACGTCATCACCCTCGTGGGCGGCCTCAACGACACCCTGCGCCCCAAGTGCGACATGGTCAGGGTCCGGGACCTGCTGACCGAGGCCGTGGAGCGCCTGGCCCCGTCCTGCAAGCAGCTGGTGCTGATGCGCAGCCCGGGCCGCCAGGGTCCGGTCCTGGAGCGGTTCCGCCCGCGCATGGAGGAACTGTTCGCCACGGTCGACGACCTCGCGGCACGGCACGGCGCGGTGGTCGTCGACCTGTACGGCGCCCCGTCCCTCTCCGACCCGCGCCTGTGGGACGTGGACCGGCTGCACCTCACGGCCGAGGGCCACCGCAGGGTCGCGGAGGCGGTCTGGCAGACGCTCGGCTACGACCCCGAGGACACGGAGTGGCGTACGCCGGTGCCGGCCACCCCGCCGCCCGGCTGGGCCGCCCGTCGGGTCGCGGACGCCCGCTTCGCCCGGCAGCACCTCCTCCCGTGGATCGGCCGCCGCCTGACCGGCCGCTCGTCGGGCGACGGACTGCCGCCGAAGCGCCCCGAACTCCTGCCGTACGTCGGACAGGCCGAAGACAGCCCCTCCGGCGTTTGAGAAGCGGGGGTCCGGTCGCCGAAGGGGGCAGCGCCCCTGGAGGACGGGACGGGTAAGGGCGGCGGGGCGAAACCCTCCCGGCCGAACCCCGGCGTGACGCAGGTCTCGTAGGTTCCGCCGAAGATACCTGTGGCGCTGGCCTGCACGAATCGCCAGTAGAATCTGGTTACGTGACTTCTGCGCCCGCCAAGCCCCGCATCCCGAACGTCCTCGCCGGACGCTACGCCTCCGCCGAGCTCGCCACGCTCTGGTCGCCCGAGCAGAAGGTGAAGCTGGAGCGCCGGCTCTGGCTCGCCGTGCTGCGGGCCCAGAAGGACCTCGGGATCGAGGTGCCGGACGCGGCGATCGCCGACTACGAGCGTGTCCTCGACACCGTCGACCTGGCCTCCATCGCCGAGCGCGAGAAGGTCACGCGCCACGACGTGAAAGCGCGGATCGAGGAGTTCAACGACCTCGCCGGCCATGAGCACGTGCACAAGGGCATGACCTCGCGCGACCTCACCGAGAACGTCGAACAGCTGCAGATCCGGCTCTCCCTGGAGCTGATGCGCGACCGCACGGTGGCGGTCCTGGCACGGCTGGGCAAGCTGGCGGGCGAGTACGGCGAGCTGGTCATGGCCGGCCGCTCGCACAACGTCGCCGCGCAGGCCACGACGCTGGGCAAGCGTTTCGCGACCGCGGCCGACGAACTGCTCGTGGCGTACGGCCGGGTCGAGGAGCTCCTCACCCGCTACCCGCTGCGGGGCATCAAGGGTCCGGTGGGCACGGCGCAGGACATGCTGGACCTGCTGGGCGGTGACGCGGCGAAGCTCGCCGACCTGGAGAACCGGATCGCCCGGCACCTCGGTTTCGCGCAGGCCTTCACCTCGGTCGGCCAGGTGTACCCGCGCTCGCTGGACTACGAGGTCGTCACCGCCCTCGTCCAACTGGCCGCCGCCCCCTCCTCCGTGGCCAAGACGATCCGTCTGATGGCCGGGCACGAGCTGGTGACCGAGGGCTTCAAGCCGGGCCAGGTCGGCTCCTCCGCGATGCCGCACAAGATGAACACGCGGTCCTGCGAGCGCGTCAACGGCCTGATGGTCATCCTGCGCGGCTACGCCTCGATGACCGGCGAGCTGGCCGGCGATCAGTGGAACGAGGGCGACGTGTCCTGCTCGGTGGTGCGCCGGGTCGCGCTGCCGGACGCGTTCTTCGCGCTGGACGGTCTGCTGGAGACCTTCCTGACGGTGCTGGACGAGTTCGGCGCGTTCCCGGCCGTCGTGGCCCGCGAACTCGACCGCTACCTGCCCTTCCTCGCCACGACCAAGGTGCTGATGGGCGCGGTGCGCGCCGGTGTCGGCCGTGAGGTGGCGCACGAGGCCATCAAGGAGAACGCCGTCGCCTCGGCGCTGGCGATGCGCGAGCAGGGCGCCGAGCGCAACGAGCTCCTGGACAAGCTGGCCGCCGACGAGCGCATCCCGCTCGACCGGGCCCGGCTGGACGCCCTCATGGCCGACAAGCTCTCCTTCACCGGCGCCGCGTCCGACCAGGTCGCCCTGGTCGTCGGCCGCATCGAGGAGATCGTCAAGCAGCACCCGGAGGCCGCGGGTTACACGCCGGGGGCGATCCTCTGACCCGCTTCACCCAGGCGGAACTCGAGGCCGCCCGCGACCGCCTCGTCCCCGACGTGGTCGCGGACAGCCTTTCCGTTCTGTTCTGCGGCATCAATCCCGGCCTGATGACGGCTGCGACGGGCCATCACTTCGCCCGCCCCGGCAACCGCTTCTGGCCGGTGCTCCACCTGTCCGGATTCACGCCACGCCTCATGCAGCCGTCGGAGCAGGAGGACTTGCTGTCGTACGGGCTCGGCATCACGAACGTCGTGGCACGGGCGACGGCTCGGGCCGACGAGCTGAGCGCGGAGGAGTACCGGGAGGGCGGGCGGCGGTTGGCGCTGAAGGTGACGCGACGGAAGCCTCGGTGGCTGGCCGTGGTGGGGGTCACCGCTTATCGGGCGGCCTTCGACGACCGCAAGGCCCAGGTGGGGCCGCAGGAGCGGGTGATCGGGGAGACGCGCGTGTGGGTGCTGCCGAATCCGAGCGGACTGAACGCGCATTGGACGGCGCAGACGATGGCGGAGGAGTTCGGGCGGTTGAGGGTGACGGCGGAGGGGGTCTAGCCCGTCAGGGCGGGTCCGTCTCGGTGACGACGGCGACGAGTTGGACCTCGTCCGTCTCGTCCCGGTCGGCGACGGCCACGGCGACCCAGCGGCCCGTCCCGACGACCTCCCAGAGGTAGGCCAGGTCGGCGCGGGCGCTGAGGGAAGCCCACGGCTCGGGTATCTCCTCCCGTTCCGTGCGCAGCAGGACCGTCTGCAGGTCCAGGGGTCCGTCTCTCCCCAGCGCGGTGCCAAGGACTCGAAGATGGCGTCCCGCACGTTCCTGTACTGGTCCACCGCCACCGCTCGCTCCGCGCTGTCGCCGCCTCGAAGGCCGTGGCTGCTCTCTAACACCGCGAGGTGGTGACCGTGCTCCGCCGGAAAGGGGCGGAGGCACAGCTCGTCGATGAGGGCGATGTGCTGTGCGATGTCCATGTGGTCCAGTAAAGCGGCTGCCACTGACAATGGGTGAGGTGTCACGCGTCCCGCCGCCGCACGCTCCACGCCCCCGCCACCAGCGCGACCCCCGCCCACAGCGCCGTCACCGCGAGCCCCGTCCACGGTCCCAACGCCCCCTCCCACGTCTCGTGGAACACCACCTGGCCCGCCCGGTCCGGCAGGACGTCCGCGGCGGTGTTCGACATGTCGCCGATGACGAAGGAGACGATGAGCAGGAAGGGGATGAGGATGCCGAGCGTGGCGACTCCGCTGCGCAGCACGGCGGTCAGTCCGGCGGCCAGCAGGGCCATCAGCGTCAGATAGATCCCGCAGCCGACGACCCCCCGCAGCTGCTCGCCCCAGGTCAGCCCGTCCGCCTTCGCACCCAGAACCGCCTTTCCCACCGCCAGGCTCACACCTCCCGTCACCAGCCCCACGACCAGCACAGGTGCCGCGACGGCAACCGCCTTGGCCGCGAACCATCGCCCCCTCCACGGCACCGCGGCCAGCGTCGCGCGCAGGGCGCCGCCCCGGAACTCGGCCGACACGGCCGTCGTACCGAAGGCGATCGCCGCGATCTGCCCGAAGCTCACGCCGAAGAAGGCGGAGAACAGCGGATCGAAGTCGGCGCCGTCGCTGTCGGCGCCGGCCAGCGCGGAGAACAGGGTGGTCGCGAGCAGCACGGCGACCAGGCCCCCGACAAGCGACCGCAGGGTACGGACCTTGAGCCACTCCGAGCGCAGTACGGGCGTGAATTCCATGGTCAGACCTCCTGATGCGGTGCGGTGAACTCGGCTTCCGAGCCGGTGAGATCGAGGTAGGCCTGCTCCAACGTGCCCTCCTCCAAGGCGAGTTCGAGGATCGGGATACCGGCGGCGGAGAGGAGGCGTCCGAGGTCGTCCACGCGCGCGTGGTCCACCGTCCAGTGCCCCTCGTCGTGCTGCACGGGGTCGTGACCGTGCCGCGCGAGCAGCTCCTTGAGCGCCGTCGCGTCGGTCGTCCGTACGCGCACGCGTGGCCGCACCCGCGTGTCGATGAACTCCCGCATCGGGGTGTCGGCCAGCAGCCGTCCGCGGCCGAGGACGACGAGGTGGTCGGCGAAGGAGGCGGTCTCGTTCATGAGGTGGCTGGAGACCAGCACCGTGCGCCCCTCGCCTGCGAGTCGGCGCAGCAACGCGCGGATCCAGATGATGCCTTCGGGGTCGAGGCCGTTGGAGGGCTCGTCGAGCATGACCACCTCGGGGTCGCCGAGCAGGGCGGCGGCGATGCCCAGTCGTTGGCGCATACCGAGGGAGTACGTCTTCACCCGGCGCCGGGCGGCCGCGGCGATCCCGGTCTCCTCCAGGACCTCGTCCACCCGGCGTTCGGGGATGCGGTTGCTCAGCGCGAGCGCGCGCAGGTGGTCGCGTCCGGTGCGGGAGCCGTGCGCGGTATGGGTGTCGAGCAGGGCGCCGACGTGGCGCAGGGGTTCGCGGAGGCCGGCGTACGAGCGGCCGCCGATGGTGGCAGAGCCGGAGGTGGGTCGGTCGAGGCCGAGCACGAGCCGCATGGTGGTGGACTTTCCGGCGCCGTTGGGGCCGAGGAAGCCGGTGACGCGGCCGGGGCGGACGCTGAAGCCGAGGTGGTCCACGGCTCGCCGACCGCCGTACTCCTTGGTGAGGTTGTGGACGTCGATGCTGGTCATGGCAGCAGCGTGACCGGTGCCGGCGGGCGGGGGCCTCCCCCGCGGGTGGAGATCGGCTCCCCCGTGCGGGGGAGGCCCGTTGTCGGTGGCAGCTGGCACGATGACGAAATGGTCGGGATGCTGCGCCTGTTGGGACGGGCGGTGACGTACACACGGTGGCTGCATCTGTGCATCGCCGTGGTGTGGCCGACCCTGTGGATCTTCATCGACGAGGCGTGGTGGACGCAGGCGACTGCGGCCGTGGTGCTGGCCTGCGCCGGGCTGCTGCCGGCGATGCGGACCGTGGAGGGGCTGCAGGCCAGGCTGCTGCTCGTGGACGAACGGGGGGACGGCGACGGCTCGGAGATCGTCACCGCTCCCTCGGCGACCTGGTCCGACCGGGGCCGGACCGTCCTGTGGCTGCAAGCTCGTCTGTTTCTCGGCTATCCGGTCGCGATACTCAGCGCCCAACTGCCCATCACGGCCCTCGACTTGGTCACGATGTCCCGGGGCGGTGAGCAGGGCGACGGCTCGTGGATCCCGGTTCCGGGCCACCACTGGTGGTACTGGGCCCTCGCGCCGCTGCCGTTGATCCTGCTGGCCGCGGTCGTGGTCGGCTCGGGCGGGCTGATCGACCGGTGCGCCCACCGTCTCCTCGGCCCCTCCCCCGCCGACCGCCTGGCCGCTCTGGAGGAGCGCACGGAGCAACTCCTGGAGCGCACGCGCATCGCCCGCGAACTGCACGACTCCATCGGACACGCCCTGACCGTGGCCGTGGTACAGGCGGGCGCCGCCCGCGTGATCGGCGACGCCGCCTTCACCGACCGGGCCCTGGCCGCCATCGAGGAGACAGGCCGGGCCGCCCTGGAGGACCTGGAGCGGGTGCTCGGCATCCTGCGCGAGTCGGAGCGCCCCATGAGCAGTCGTCCGACCCTCGCCGACGCCGACCGTCTGCTGGAGTCCGCCCGCGCGTCGGGGGCGAAGGTCGACTCGGATGTCTCCGGTCCGCTGGAGTCGGTCCCCGGTCCGGTCTCCCGCGAGGGCTATCGCATCCTCCAGGAGGCCCTGACCAATGTGCTGCGGCATGCGGGAGCCGTCCCGGTGCGCGTGCGCATCGCCGTGTTGAAGGGCGCGCTCACGCTGGAGGTGCGCAATCCGCTGACCGTCGGCATACCGGAGCCCGGCCGGGGCAGCGGGCTGCGCGGGATACGTGAGCGGGCGGCCCTGCTGGGCGGCCGGGCGCACACGGGGCCCGACGAGGGCGAGTGGCAGGTGCGGGTGGAACTGCCGGTGAGTTGATCTACGCTGGCCGGATGCCGGTGACCGTTCTCCTCGTCGACGACGAGCCCCTCGTACGCGCCGGACTGCGTGCCGTGCTGGAGGCGCAACCCGACATCGAGGTGGTCGGGGAGGCCGCCGACGGGGCGGCGGTGATCCCCCTGGTGCGGCGGCTGCGGCCCGACGTGGTCGCCATGGACGTACGGATGCCGCTGCTGGACGGCATCGAGGCCACACGCGCGGTGCTGCGCACGGTCGACCAGCCGCCCAAGATCCTCGTGGTGACGACGTTCGAGAACGACGAGTACGTCTACGAGGCGCTACGGGCCGGGGCCGACGGGTTCCTGCTGAAGAGGGCCCGGCCGGCCGAGATCGTGCACGCGGTGCGGCTGGTCGCCGAGGGCGAGTCGCTGCTGTTCCCGGCGTCCGTGCGCCGGCTGGCCGCCGAGTACGGGGAGGTCGAGGGGAACCGGGCGGCTCGGGACGCGATGGAGCGGGCGCGGCTGAC
The DNA here is from genome assembly GCF_053596855.1 of Streptomyces sp. NPDC001617. Lineage (NCBI taxonomy): Bacteria > Bacillati > Actinomycetota > Actinomycetes > Kitasatosporales > Streptomycetaceae > Streptomyces > Streptomyces sp. NPDC001617. Next base: position 125,764 of record NZ_JBSFHA010000004.1, on the reverse strand, counting down.
CGAGCGGGAGGCGGAGGTGCTGCGGCTGATGGCGCGGGGGCTGTCGAACGCCGAGATCGCCGAGCGGCTGGTCGTCGGTACGGAGACCGTGAAGTCGCACGTCAGCGCCGTGCTCGCGAAGTTGGGGGCGCGGGATCGCACCCAGGCCGTGATCGCCGCCTACGAGTCGGGGTTCGTGGCGCCGGGCTGACCGGTCACCGGTGGACCGGTCCGTAGGCCGATCGGGCCCTGCACTCGCCGCTGCCCGCCGCGCCGAGTACGATCCGCCCAACACGCGCACGAGCTGGGAGGACGGACGTTGGGGCGGCTGACCGGCGGGGACCCCTCGCTGCTGCGACGGATCAACTCCGCGGTGGTGCTGCACGCGCTGCGTGCCACGGACGCGGCGACGCTGACGGAGATCACCCGGGTGACCGGGCTGTCCCGGCCGACCGTCGAGGGCGTCGTCGAGGGACTCATCGAGGCGGGTTACGTCGTCGAGAAGGCCGCCGACGAGAGTGTCGTACGACGGCAGGGGCGGCCCGCGCGGCGGTTCAGGTTCCGCGCCGAGGCCGGGCATCTGCTCGGTCTGGACATCGGATCCCATCGGGTCGCCGCGCTCCTCGCCGACCTCGACGGCCGGGTGCTCGGCGCGGTCGCCAAGGACGTCGACGAGTCGGCCCCGGCGGACGAGCGACTGGAGCGGCTGCGCACGGCGGTGGCCGAACTACTGCGCCGGGCCGGCGTCGCCCGCGACTCGCTGCGCGCCGTGGGCGTGGCCTCGCCCGGGATCGTCGAGGCCGACGGCACCGTACGGCTGTGTGCGGCGCTCCCGGAGTGGACGGGGCTGCGCCTCGGCGAGCGGTTGAGCCGTTCGTTCAAGTGCCCGGTACTGGTCGAGAACGACGCGAACGCGGCGGCGGTCGCCGAGCACTGGAAAGGTGCGGCCACCGAGTCCGACGACGTCGTGATGGTGTTGGCCGGGCTGAGCCCCGGGGCCGGTTCGCTGATCGGCGGGCAGCTGCACCGCGGGTACGGTGGCGCGGCCGGCGAGATCGGCGCCCTGCATCTGCTGGGCCGCGAGGTGACGCCCGAGACCCTGCTCTCCACCACGGACGAACCGCTGCACCCCCTCGACGAGCAGGCCGTAGCCGAGGTCTTCGCGCAGGCCCGCGAGGGCGACCAGCGGGCGCGCGCGGCCGTCGACCGCTTCATCCAGCGCCTGGTCCACGACGTCGCCGCCCTGGTCCTGGCCCTCGACCCGGAGCTCGTCGTCATCGGCGGCTGGGCGGCCGGCCTGGACGGCGTCCTGGATCCCTTGCGCCGCGAGCTGGCCCGCTACTGCCTGCGCCCGCCGAAGGTGGCCCTCTCCCTCCTGGGCGAGGCGGCGGTGCCGACGGGCGCCCTACGCCTGGCCCTCGACCATGTGGAGGAGCAACTCTTCGCCGTGGAGGGCACGATGACGGCACGGCGCTGACCCCCTGAGCTCATGCCTGTGCAACGGCCCGCGCCCCGGAGGAGTGCCGGGGCGCGGGCCGTGTGTCCTGGTGTGACGGCTCAGGAGGCCCGGCGCTCGGGGTCCTCGTGGATCTCCACGCCACCCGAATCGCCGAAGGTCAGCCGGCAGGTGTCGGCGCGGTACGTGGCGGCGGACAGCGCCGCGATGCGGCCCTCGGCGAGGAAGCGGGTGGTGACCACGAGGACGGGCGCGCCCGGCAGGCGGTCCAGTTCCTTGGCGTCGTCCGCACGGGCCGAGCCCAGCTCGACCGCGCTCTCCCGGCCCTCCAGCTCCAGCCGCTGCAGCTCGCGCAGCACCGCACGCGCGCGTGCCGGTCCCGACGGGGCGTCTATCGCGGACAGCTCGGGCACCGACGACGCCGAGATGTACAGCAGCTCGGCGGCGACGGGCTGGCCGTGGGACACCCGGGAACGGCGCACCGTGTACACGGCCTCGTCCGGACCGGACTCCAGCGCTGCGGCGACGGCCGCGGGCGGCACGGCGACCGTGCAGTCGACGGCCTGCCAGACGTCGTCGGCGGCCCCCGGCCACGCGTGCTGCTCGGCGCCGACGGCGACACCCACGCGCGGGGGCGCGACGGTCGTACCGACGCCCCGGCGGCGCTGCAGCCTTCCTTCCAGTTCGAGCTGCTCCAGCGCCTGGCGGAGCGTGGCGCGGGCGACGCCGAAGCGTGCGGCGAGGTCGCGCTCGTTGGGCAGGATCTCGCCCACGGAGAATTCGGAGTCCAATGCCTCACTGAGCACGGTCTTGAGGTGCCAGTACTTCGGTTCCGGCACCGATTCCAGCTGCGTGGTCCCCACCCTAGTCCTCCGCAATCGCCGTGGTCCGGCGGCGTTTTAGCGCCCTTGTTTATTAAAGGTTGTTGCACTTATCTGCGACCATAGGGCGGCCCAAACCCTTGGTCAAGACCAATCCGCGATCCCATAGGGAAGACAGAGAGCGGTTGCGGCACCGCCTCGACCGGGCGTTCGTACAGAGGTCCTACGCGACGGGCAGGGACAGCAGCTTGTCGGGGTTGCGGATGATGTAGACCGCCTGGATACGGCCCTCGTAGACGTCCAGCTGGAAGACGCTGTCGGGCTTGCCGGCGGACAGGACGACGAGGGCGGGGCCGCCGTTGAGCTCCATGAACCGGAAGGACGGGTCCGGTACGCCCTTCTGCGCGGCCCCGACGAGAAAGCGGCCCACCTTGTCGGCGCTCTCGAGTATCCGCAACGGCGCCCGCGATTTGCCACCGCTGTCGCCCACGAGCCGCACGTCCGGCGCCAGCAGCGCCAGCAGGCCCTCCAGGTCGCCCTCCCCCGCGGCGGCGAGGAAGCGCTCGGTCAGCTCACGGCGCCGGCCCGGATCGACCTCGTACCGCGGCCGCCGCTCCTCGACGTGCTTGCGGGCCCGCCCGGCGAGCTGCCGTACCGCCGGCTCGCCCCGGTCGAGCATGGCGGCGATGTCCGCGTAGGGGTAGCCGAAGGCCTCCCTGAGGACGAACACGGCCCGCTCCAGCGGTGACAGCGACTCCAGGACGACCAGGACGGCCAGGGAGACCGAGTCGGCCAGTACGGCGCGCTCCGCGGTGTCCGGGACGGCGTCCCCGAAGTCGGTGGCGTACGGCTCGGGCAGCCAGGGGCCGACGTAGGCCTCGTTGCGCGCCTTCACCTGGCGCAACCGGTCGATGGCGAGGCGGGTCGTGACGCGCACCAGATAGCCGCGCGGTTCGCGCACCTCGCTGCGGTCGGCGCCGGACCAGCGCAGCCAGGCCTCCTGCACCACATCCTCCGCGTCGGCCACCCGTCCGAGCATGCGGTAGGCGACGCCCAGCAGGACGGGGCGGTGCTCTTCGAAGACATCGGTCCGGGCGTCGGTCGTCACGGCCCCATCCCACGCGACACGTCCGGCCGTGTCTAGGAGAAATCCGCGTGTTCCAGAGCAGAATGACCCGGGGACCGCCGGTGGTCGGCGGGCGGAATGGCGGAGGTGGCCATGCGGTACGCGGTTCTGGGCACGGGCGACGTCGGACGCACTCTCGGCACGAAGTTGTCGGAACTGGGCCACGAGGTGACGCTGGGCTCCCGCACCAAGGACAATCCGGCCGCCCTGGAGTGGGCGCGCGACACCGGAGCGGGCGCGCGGGCCGGCACGTTCGAGGAGGCGGCCGCAGCGGCCGAGGTGGTCGTGGTCGCCGTGGGCGGGCGGGTGGCGCTGGCCGCGCTGGAAGCGGCCGGGGCGGCGAATCTCGACGGCAAGGTCGTCGTCGACGTGTCCAACCCTCTCGCGTTCGAGGAGGGGGAGCTGCGGCTCGACCCCGTCGAGTCGGACAGCGTGGGCGAGCAGATCCAGCGGGCGTTCCCGCACGCGCGCGTGGTGAAGTCCCTCAACACCGTCAACTGCAAGGTGATGGTGGAGCCCTCGCTGGTGCCGGGCGAGCACCAGATCTTCGTCTGCGGGGAGGACGCGGCGGCCAAGGAGCAGGTCACCGCCCTGCTCGGCGAGTTCGGATGGCCGCCGCACCGGGTGCTCGACCTGGGCGGCATCCGCTCGGCACGCGGCGTGGAGATGGCGCTGCCGCTATGGCTGGACCTGTTCCGGAAGTTCGGGCACGGGGAGTTCAACCTGGAGGTGCGCAGGGCGCGTTGAGAGCGGTACGGCCGCGAGGTCCCGGACACAGGGGCTACCCGTCGGTAGCAATTGCTGACAAGCTGTCTACACGGCGTCCGTCAGCGAGCCCCAAACGAGGAGCACCCCCATGTCCGCCACCGTCTCCTTCAAGGTCCCCTCTCCACGCGGCCCACAGCCCGTGACCGTCGACTACGCGCGCGTGGGCAGCGGTGAGCCGCTGCTCCTGCTGCACGGCATCGGTCACCACCGGCAGGCCTGGGACCCGGTGGTGGACATCCTCGCGACCGAGCGCGACGTGATCACCGTGGACCTGCCCGGCTTCGGCGCGTCCCCGGGGCTGCCCGACGGACTGGCGTACGACCTGCCCACGACGACGGCCGTGTTCGGGGCGTTCTGCGAGGCACTGGAGCTCGACCGACCGCATGTGGCGGGCAACTCCCTGGGCGGGCTGCTCGCCCTGGAGCTGGGTCGGGAGAAGCTCGTACGGTCCGTCACCGCCCTGTCCCCGGCCGGGTTCTGGTCGGAGGCCGAGCGGCGCTACGCCTTCGGCGTCCTGCTCGCCATGCGTCGGATCTCGCAGCGGCTCCCGCTGCCGCTGGTGCAGCAGCTCTCGCGCTCGGCGGCCGGCCGCACCATGCTGACGAGCACCATCTACGCCCGCCCCGGCCGCCGTTCACCCGACGCCGTGGTCGCCGAGACGCTGGCCCTCGCGCAGGCCACCGGGTTCGACGCGACGCTCCGGGCGGGCGCCGCCGTCCAGTTCCGGGACGACATCCCCGGCCTCCCCGTGACGGTGGCCTGGGGCACCCGGGACATGCTGCTCGTGCGCCGCCAGGGAGTGCGCGCCAAGCAGATCATCCCGCGGGCCCGTCTGGTGCGGCTGCCCGGCTGCGGTCACTGCCCGATGAACGACGACCCGGCGCTGGTCGCCCGCGTCATCCTCGACGGCAGCCGCTGACGCACCGGACCCGTGGTTCAACGCGCCGGAGCCGAGAGCGACTCCGGCGCCCACGAGGGCGCTTCCGACGGCCTGCGCGGGCCCGTAGGAGCCCGTTCCGACGAACGGGGCGGTGCAGGCGGCGGCGACCGGGATGAGCCCGGAGAAGAGCGTGGCGCGCTCGGCGCCGATCCGCTGCATGCCCATGTACCAGCACACGAATCCGACGACGGTGACGACCGCCGCCTGCCACAGCAGCGCGGCGGCCTCGGTGCCGTCGGGGCGCCGCAGCCACGCCGTGCCGTCGAGGAGCGGACCGGCGGCCGCCGACTCGACCGCCGCGATGCCGCACACCGTGGCGGACAGCAGCCGGGGTCCCAGGGGGCGCAGTACGGGCACGGCGAGCACGGCGAACCCGACCTCGCCGACCAGCGCGCATGCGGAGAAGGCGATCCCGGTGCCGTCCGTACGCCCCCATCCCTGGACCGTGAAGGCGCCGCCCGCGACGAGGAACGCCCCGTACAGGACGGTGCGTCGGGGCCTGCGCCCCGCCACCAGCGGGACCACGACGGCCACGACCACGGGCGCGCAGCCCACGAAGACGCCGGGCACCGCTGGTTCCGCGGTGCGCTCGGCGGCGATCACCGCCAGGTTGAAGCCGACCATGCCGACGGCGGCGAGAAGGGCCAGGCGGGCCCACTGACGGGGCGCGAGCGTCCGAAGCCGGGCCGCCGCTCCTGTGCCGACCAGCGGGAGAAGCAGAAGGCATGCGAGGCCGTAGCGCAGGAACTGGCCCCCGGCGTACGGGTAATGGCCCAGCACGCTGTTCGCGGTGAAGGACCCTCCGACGAGGACACCGGCGAGCGCGGCGAGAAGGGCTCCGCGAGTGATGGCGTTCATGGCGGCGACGCTAGGCAGTGGGCCGGTCCGGTTTAAGGTCCACTTCCATGAGGCCATCAGGGACCAATCCGGAGGGGCGGGTGCGGACCGGTGAGGCGGAGAGCCACCCGGACGACGAGCCCGGGACGGGCGCGGCGATCGGCCCCCACGAGCCCGCAGGATCCGCCGGGGCGTCGGCACCGCCCCGTCCGGAACGGCAACTGGCCTCCGCCGCCTGGGAGCTGCTCCTGCCCGCCGTGTCGGCGCCGGCACGCACGCGTGGTCGCTCGTTGCAGGCGGCGCTGAGGGAGGCGGTGCGGTCGGGGCGGCTGGCACCGGACACCAGGCTGCCGTCGAGCCGGGATCTCGCGGCCGACCTCGGTGTGTCGCGAGGGTTGATCACCGAGGCGTACGAGCAGTTGACGGCGGAGGGGTATCTGCGCAGCGGGCGGGGCGCCGGCACCTGGGTGGGCGGCTCCGTGCGGGCCGCCCGTCCCCGCGCGCGTGACCTCGCCCCGCGCTCCCCCGGTACCGCCGCCGACTTCGTGGCCGGGACGCCGGACCTGTCGCTGTTCCCGCGCACCGCGTGGGCCGCCGCACAGCGCGGAGTGCTGGCGGAGCTGCCCCACCAGGACCTCGGCTATCCCGACCCGCGCGGACTGCCCCGGCTGCGTACCGCGCTGGCGGAGCTGCTGACGCGCCGGCGGGGTGTGGTGGCGGACCCGGAGCGGATCGTCGTCGTCTCCGGGGTGGCGCAGGCGACGGCGCTGCTCGGATTCGTGCTCCACGCGCGCGGGGTGCGCACGATCGGTGTGGAGGACCCCGGCAGCCCCCAGCACGACACCTTGTACGCCTCGGCCGGCGTCACCACGGTGCCCGTGCCCATGGACGACGAGGGACTCCTCCTCGCCCCGCTGCGGCAGTCGGGCGTACGGGCCGTGGTGACCACGCCGTCCCATCAGTTCCCCACCGGCATCGCGTACTCGGCCCGCCGTCGCGCCGAACTGCTCGACTGGGCGCGGTCCGTGGACGGGCTCGTCCTGGAGGACGACTACGACGGCGACTTCCGCTACGACCGCGCTCCTGTGGGCGCGCTCCAGGGGCTCGACCCGGAACACGTGGCCTATGCGGGCTCGGTCAGCAAGTCGCTCGCACCGGGGCTCCGGCTCGGCTGGCTGCTTGTGCCGGAGTCGATGGCCGAGGAGGTCGTCGAGCGCAAACGGACCATGGATCTCGGCCATCCCGCCCTGGACCAGGCACTGTTCGGCCGCTTCGTGGAGCGCGGCGACTACGACCGCCAACTGCGCCGCTGCCAGCGCGCGTACCGTGAGCGGCGGGACACGCTCGTGGCGGCGCTGGAGGTGCACTTCCCCGGTTCGGAGGTGACCGGGATCGCCGCGGGACTGCACGTCATCGCCGAGCTCCCGCCCCTCTACGGTCCCGAGGAGCGTTTCCTCGCGCGCGTGGCCGCCGCCGGTGTGGCGGTGCGCCCGCTGACGGAGTACACGCACGCGCGCGCCGGGCAGGTCGGGAGCGATGGGGTGCGGCTGGTCCTCGGGTACGCGCATCTGTCGCCCACGCGCATCAGGTCCGGCGTACGGCTGATGGCCGAGGCAACCGCCGTGTGAACACAGGGCGTCGGGGACGGGAATCGGCGTATGGCTGATCCCGTGCGCCTCCGGGGTCGCCCGTGTCGCGCGCCGGTCCCCCCGCCCCTGCGGTCAGTTGTTCACTTGTGGTTTCCGTGTGCGCTGCGGCGCACCAGTAGTTGTGGCATCGCACACTGGCCGGATCCCGTCCCTGGAGGCGCATCGATGTCACACCGTCCGTTCCCCGGCCGCCGCAGCGTCCTGCGCGGCTCCCTCGCCGCTTCGGCGGCCCTGACCCTGCCCACCGCGCTCGGCGCCGCACCGGCGTTCGCTCTCTCCGGGCGTCCCAAGGCGAGCTGGGGTGTGCAGGCGGGAGACGTGACCCCCGACTCCGGGCTGGTGTGGGTGCGTTCCGACCGTCCGGCCCGGATGATCGTCGAGACGTCGGCGACCGAGTCGTTCCGCAACCCGCGCAGATGGCACGGTCCGCTGCTCGGCTCGGACTCGGACTTCACCGGCACGACCCGGCTGCGTGGGCTGCCCGCGGGCGAGCAGATCCACTACCGCGTGCTGCTCGCCGATCCCGACGACCCTCGTCGTACCGGCGAGCCGGTGAGCGGCACCTTCCGCACCGCACCCGTGAAGCGGCGCAAGGACGTGAGGTTCGTGTGGTCCGGCGACCTGGCGGGACAGGGCTGGGGCATCAACGAGTCGATCGGCGGCTACCGCATCTTCGACGCCATGGCGAAGGTCGACCCCGACTTCTTCCTGTGCAGCGGCGACAACATCTACGCCGACGGCCCCATCTCCGCCACCGCCACGCTGCCCGACGGCAGCGTCTACCGCAGCATCACCACCGAGGAGAAGTCGCACGTCGCGACCACCCTCGACGACTACCGGGGCAACTTCCGCTACAACCTGCTCGACGCGGCGCTGCGGCGCTTCAACGCCCGGGTACCGAACATCATCCAGTGGGACGACCACGAGGTCCGCAACAACTGGTACCCGGGCGAGGTCATCGGTACTGGCACCCCCTACCCGGCCGGCACCAGGCTCGACGACCTGGCGGTGCGCTCGCGGCAGGCCTTCTCGGAGTACTTCCCGATCTCCACGATCAGCGGGCGCCCGGACGGCCGGATCTACCGCGTCGTCAACCACGGTCCGCTGCTGGACGTGTTCGTGCTCGACATGCGGACCTACCGCAACCCCAACTCCCCGGACGACCAGACCACGGACCCGGTGGGCATCCTCGGCCGCGAGCAGCTGGAGTGGCTCAAGCGTGAGCTCGCCAAGTCCCGCGCGGTGTGGAAGGTGATCGCCAACGACATGCCGCTCGGGCTGGTCGTGCCCGACCCGGTGGAGGGCAAGCCGGACTTCGAGGCCGTCGCCCAGGGCGACCCGGGCGCGCCGCTCGGCCGTGAGCTGCAGATCGCCGAGCTGCTCCGGTTCATCAAGCACCGGAGGATCACCGGCACGGTGTGGCTGACGGCGGACGTCCACCACACCTCGGCCCAGCACTACGACCCGTCGCGGGCCGCGTTCAAGGACTTCGAGCCGTTCTGGGAGTTCGTCTCCGGCCCACTCAACGCCGGCGCCTTCCCCGCCAACGCGCTCGACGGCACGTTCGGCCCCGACCGGGTGTTCGTCAAGGCGCCGACCGCCTCGAACGTGTCGCCCGCCGACGGCTACCAGTTCTTCGGCGAGGTCGACATCGACGGCGACAGCGGCGAGCTGACCGTCCGTCTGCGCGAGTACGACGGCACGGTGCTGTTCACGCGGACACTGCAGCCGGGCCGGGTCGGCCAGTAACTCCCGTACCCTCGAAGCAGGGCCGCGCACCGGCGTCATCCCCCGGCGCGCGGCCCCGTCCCGTGTCCCCGAACCGGCCCGGCCGTACGGTGTTCTCACAGGTCAGGACCGATTGTCAGTGGTCGCCTCTACGGTTTTTCCATGACGCGATCTTTGCAGGCCGTGGCCTATCGCCGACCCTCCGTGCTGGAGTCGTCGGCGGGCGGGCGGCGCCTGGGACTCGAGACCTCGCGGGGTGCGACGCCCACCGGTGTGGCGGACCATCCCCGTTTCTTCGCAGGCTTCCTGACGTCTCCTCAGGTGGCCTCGGCAGGGCTGCTGGCGGTGGCGGACGTGGCCGCCGCGCGCTACTACCAGCGCCAGCTGCGCGCCTCGTTGGACCCGGTGGTGACGGGCAACGGCGACCGGCTGCGCTTCGAGTCCTTCTCGGGCTGCGGCGGGGTGTACGCCCGCCTGGACGTGCTGGCGGCGGGCCTGGACGGCGACGAGGTGGGACACGGGACGACCAACGTCGACGTCAACAACCCGCTGCGTGAGGCGCTCTCCCGTATCGGTTCGGACGACCCGCTCCATCTGCGGGTCGGCCCGGAGGAGTTGGCGGTGACCACGCTCGACGGTCCGGTCGTGGAGAAGAAGGTGCCACTGCCCGACCGCTGGCTGCGCGGGTTCGCGGAGTCCCAGGTCATCGCGGCGGACTTCGACCTGCGGGCCGAACTGCCCGCCGCCGAGGCCGTACGGTTCCTGCGCGCCCTGCCCCGCGGGGGTGGGCGGGGCGCGCAGCCCGGTCCGCGGTGGGTGGTGCCGGCGGGCCGTGGCCTGCGCCCGACCACGCGGGCGGTGCCGGGCGCGGTGTGCCTGCCCGGCCCGGAGCGGCTGATCTCCCTTCAGCGAGTGCTGCGTCACGCCACGGCCCTACGGGTCTACGGCCCCGCGGTCACCGGCGCCGACTCCACGGCGAGCGCCTGGGAGGCCGTCCTGCCGGGCATGCGGCTCACGCTCACCCTCTCGCCCGACGCCTCGCGCGGCTTCTCCGGTGAGGGAGGCGTCCTCGACGCGCTGGCCACGGACGAGGCCGCCGAGGACGCGGAGCTCGTCTCGGTGCTCCTCGCCTGGGAGCCCCGCGTCGACATCGCCGACCTCGCCGCCTCTTCCGGGCTCACGGCGGAGCGGGTCCGGGCGGCCCTGGTCCGCCTGGGCACCTCGGGGCGCGTCGGGTATGACACCGCGGAGGCGGCCTACTTCCACCGCGAACTGCCCTACGACGCCGAGCGTGTGGAGCGCCACAACCCCAGGCTGCGCTCGGCCCGGGCCCTGGTGGCCGCGGGCGCCGTCGCCCTGGACGGCGCGATCGGGACGGTGACGGCCGAGGACGGTCATGTGCACCGGGTGCGGGACGAGGCGGGGGTCCTCAGTTGCAGTTGCCTCTGGTGGGCGAGGTACCGGGGCGGACGCGGGCCGTGCAAGCACGCGCTGGCGGTGCGGATGGTGCGGCGGGGCGCCGTGATGGAGCGGGAGACGGTTCGAGTCGGCGGGGATGTGCGATGAGCGTGCTGATGGATGCGGTACGGGCGGGGCGGACGCCCGAGGTGGTCGGCCTGCTCGACGAGATGACGGACACCGAACGGCGTTCTGTGTTCCCCGAGTTGAAGGCACTCCGCAAGGAGCTGCGGGCGGCTCCCTGGGAGGCGGACGCGCGCCGCGCCTACTCCCCCCTGTTCGTGGCCGGGGTCGCCTGCCAGACCGGCGCGGCGGCCGTCGCCGCCTGGATCGCCGCGGCCGACATGCGCTGGTCGCAGACCTCGCCCGCGCTCCTGCTGCGCCTCCTCGGCGACCGTGCCCCGGAGTGGCTCGCCGACCTGACGGACCGCCTCGCACAGCGCCCGGCCACGTCCGGGGTGCCGTACGACCTGATGGCCGGTCTGGTCAGGCTGTCGGGGTGCCCGGTGCCGGCCACGGACGCGTATGTGCGGGGCTGGGTGGGGCACATCACCTGGACCCACCAGCGCGGCACGCTGCTCGACCGTATGCGCCAGGACCCGCATCTGCCGCAGCTGGTGGCCGCGCTCTTCGAGACCAACGACATCGGCAGCCTGCTCGAATGGCCCCACGGCGACGGACCGGACAGCTGGACGGGGGCGCTGGTCCGACTCACCTCCGAGGGCGTCCTCGAACGCAAGGTGATGGTCGACGCCTGTGTGGCGCGTCTGCTGCGGGGTGGGACCACCACGGAAAACCGGGTGTTTCTACGGCTGTTGAAGCTGATCGACCTCACCAGGGTCGAGCAGCGGGAGCGGATCCCCGACTGGCTGGCCCTGGCCGCCGACTCGGTCTCCCCCGTCGCCTCGTACGCCCAGTCCGTGCTGGCGGCCCTGGCCCTCGACGGCGAACTGACGACGCGCCACCTGGAGGACATGTCGACCGCGGTGCTGTTCCGCACCGAGAAGAAGCTGGTGCGCGCGCAGCTCGTCCTGCTCGGCAAGGTGCTCGCCCGGGATGCGAGCACGGCCGACGAGCTGCTGCCCGCGGTGGCGCAGGCCTTCGGGCACGAGGACTCGGAGGTGCAGGAGCGGGCGCTCAAGCTGGTCGAGCGGCATCTCAAGAAGCTCACCGATGCCGGGGCTCGGGCCGAACTGGCTGTCGCCGCAGAGCAGTTGATCCCCGGGCTGCAGGTACGCGCGGCCGAGGTGCTGGGCACCGCGCCCCTCGTCCCCGAGCCCGGCGCGTACCAGGAGGTCCTGCCTCCCGCACCCAGGCCGGCACGCCTGGCCCCGGCGCCGGCAACGGCGATCGAAGTCGCCGAGGAGGTGGGGGCGGCGCTCGCCTCCGAGCCCGGTGTGGCGGCGTTCGAGCGGACGCTGGACGGCCTGGTGCGCCACGCCCACCACAACCGCGACGCTCTGCTGGAGGCCCTGGAGCCCGTGCAGACGATCCGCTGGTGGGACAGCGTCGACACCGAGCACCGCCTCGGGGTCAGCCCGTACGACCGCAGCGTGTTCAACGCGGCGGACGGCCTGGACCTCCTCCTCGCGACGCTGCGCGGCAGAGTGCGCACCGAGACGCTCCACGCCTATGTCCAGCACGGGACCACGGCCCGCGACTGTCTGCACAGCGCCCTCGCCCGGGCCTTCGACATCCGCGTGTGGGAAGTGGCGTACCGGATGCGCACGGACCCGCTCCCGTTCCTGCTGTCGACCCCCACCTGGAGCACAGGGCTCCTGGAGCCGGACGAACTGGTGGACCGCCTCACCGCGTACCGGCAACTGGGCGCACGGATCGCGGCGACCGACTTCGCGCAGGCGCTGCTGCGGGTACGGCGCGGTGACCGTGCCACCGCCGTGGCCGCCGCCGAGCGTGCCACGGCCCTCGGCACCCCGGAAGCGACAAGGCTGGCCCAGTGGCTCACCTCCGAGGCCCCGGCCCTGCCGACGTCCCAACGGCGGACCTCCGGGACCCGCATCCTGGTCGAGTTCGGGGAACTCCCGCATCTGCAGCAGGACTTCCCCGCCGAGTTCCGGCCGCTGGGCCGCCCGTCCGGCGTGTTCGGCGAGCGTCGGTACTGCTACCACTGGAGCGACGAGATACGACAGCACTGGCTGGCTCTGCTCCCCGAGCAGCGCGAGCTGGTCGCCGTCCGCCTCGTGTGGGACCTGTCCGCCACCGCCGTGGACGACGACCGGGGCGCCGCCGCCGTCCTTCCCCACCTCGCCGAGTCCGGCGGCGAGGCGGGCGAGGCCGTGCACCTCTGCGTGGCGTACGGGCTCGGGGCCCGGCATCCGGAGGACCGGCTCGCCGCCGTGGACGCGCTGCTGACGCTGGCGGCGCGGGGGCAGCTCGACTCGGCACTCCTGGGCGCGGATCTCGGGCAGTTGGTCCGGCGTGGGGCCGTGAAGCCGTCGCGGCTGGCGGAGTCGGCGCGGACCGCGGCGGCCACGGGGGCCAACGCCACCATCTGGGAGATGCTGCGGCACACCCTGCCCGTGCCGCTCGCGGAGTTCGCGACCGGCGGCACGGGAGCGTCGGCCCGCGGGCTCGGGGAGTTGCTGGCGGTGGCCGCGGAGTGCGCCGAGCGGTCCGGGGCGCGCGGCGAGATACCCCATCTGGCGCAGACGGCGGACCGGCGCGGCTCCTCCCGCCTGGTGACACAGGCCCGTCGACTGCACAGCGCACTGACACAGCAATAGAAAAATCAACAAAAGGAGCATAAGCACGCTTTACCGATCAGTCACAAAGCGTTCGTGATCACGCAACACCTTTCCTTCACAGTGGCTGCATGAGTCGAGAAATGTCTGATGTGACGCGAGAGGCGCACGGCCGTCCCGTGCAGCAGTGGCGGAAGAACCTCGCCGGAGTCGCCACGGTGTTCCAGACATGGTGGTCACGCCGCCACGGTCATGCGCCGCCGGCCGGTGATACCGATGCCCGGCCACTGCCGCACGGGCAGCAGGCCGGGCCGTCCGAGTCGTCGTCGGCTCCGGAGGGCGTGCCCGCCGTGAGCGCGCTGTGGCGGATGCGGACGACGGTGAGGGACGAACCGGGGTCGCTGGCCGCGCTGTGCACGGCGCTCGCCGGGCGGCGGGTCGACATCCTGAGCCTACAGACGCATCCGCTGGCCGAGGGCACGGTGGACGAGTTCCTGCTGCGGGCTCCGGGTGAGCTCATGGCCTCCGAGCTCACCCGGGTGGTCTCGCAGGCGGGCGGTGCCGACACCTGGATCGAGCGGGCCGACGCCCACGACCTGGTGGACGCGCCGACCCGGGTGCTGGGGCTGGCCGCCCGCACCGCCCTGGACGCGGCGGAACTGCCGCTGGCGCTGCGGCAGTTGCTCGGCCGGTGCACCATCCGCCAGCTGCCGGGTACGCCGGTCGGCGGCGGCCGGGGCCCGGAGGGCGTGCCGGTGGAGGGAGTTCTGGAGGACACCGTGATGCGTCTGCGGGCGCCGGAAGGTGGAGTGATCACCGTGGAGCGGCCGTATCTGCCGTTCACCCCGACCGAGTTCGCCCGGGCACGGGCGCTGGTCGAGCTGGACGCGAGGCTCGGTCCCCGGGTACCGCACGGCCGGGACGTGCTGACGCTGCCCGAGGGCAACGAGATCACGGTGCGGCGGGCCGACCCGCGCGACCTGGAGGCCGCGCGGGAGATGCACGAGCGGTGCTCGGCGCGGACGCTGGGGATGCGGTATCACGGGCCGGTCGGGGACGCGGACCGCTATCTGAACCATCTGCTCAGTCCGCGCTTCGGACGGACGCTCGCGGTGCAGACCGTGTCGGGGCGGGTCGTCGGGCTCGGGCATCTGCTCTGGGACGGCGACGAGACCGAGGTCGCGTTGCTTGTCGAGGACAAGTGGCAGGGGCGCGGGATCGGTGGGGAGTTGTTGCGGCGGCTGGTGGGGATGGCTGTCGAGGCGGGGTGCGAGAGTGTGTATGCCGTGACGCAGGCGTCCAACACGGGGATGGTCGCGGCGATGCGGAGGTTGGGGCTCCCCCTCGACTATCAGGTCGAGGAGGGGACCCTGGTGATCACGGCTCGGCTGGGTGTGGACGCGGGGCTTCAGGAGGGCGCCGTGGGAGTTGTCAACGCCGAAGCGCCGTAGGGGCTGGGGAATCGCCTGCGAGTGCGGGTGAGCTGTGGCTGGTCGCGCCCCGCGGCGGAGCCGCAAACTGATGCGGCCCCGCGCCCAGCGATTGATCGAGATCCGCCCACAGGTCCTCGACGTCCTCAAGGCCCACCGAAAGTCGTAGCAGTCGGTCGCCCACCCCGGCGTCGCGTCTGTCCTCCGCGTCCACGATGCGGTGGCTGATCGACGCCGGGTGTTGGATGAGTGTGTCCACGCTGCCCAGGCTGACCGCCGGGGTGATCAGGCGGACCGCGGCGATGACCTCGTGTGGGTCGCCTGCCACCTCGAAGGCGATCATCGCGCCTCCGATGCGGGGGTAGTGGACGCGGGTGACGCGTGGGTCGGCGGCGAGGCGGCGGGCGAGTTCGGCCGCGTTCGCGGAGGCGGCCTTCACCCGCACCGGCAGGGTCGCGAGGCCGCGCAGGAGCAGGTAGCCGGCCAGGGGGTGCAGTACGCCGCCGGTGGCGAAGCGGATCTGCCGCAGCTGCCCGGCGAACTCCTCGTCGCAGGCGACCACGCCCGCCATCACGTCTCCGTGGCCGCCGAGGTACTTGGTCGCGCTGTGCAGTACCAGGCGGGCGCCCAGCGAGGCGGGGCGTTGGAGGACCGGGGTGGCGAAGGTGTTGTCCGCGAGGAGCGGGATCGAGCCACAGTCGTGGGCCGCCGCTCGCAGGTCGATCTCCGCGAGGGTCGGGTTGGCCGGGGACTCGACCATGACCAGACCGGTGTCCGGACGCAGGGCGTCCGTGATGCCGGCCGGGTCGGTCCAGGTCACCTCGGAGCCGAGCAGGCCGGCGGTGAGCAGGTGGTCGCTGCAGCCGTACAGGGGGCGCACGGCGACGACATGGCGCAGGCCCAGTGAGGCCCGTACGAGAAGGACCGCGCTCAGTGCGGCCATCCCGCTGGCGAAGGCGACCGCGGATTCGGTGCCCTCCAGGCGGGCCAGGGCGGTCTCGAAGCGGGCGACGGTGGGGTTGCCGAGGCGGCCGTAGACGGGCGGGCCCTCGGGTTCGGCGCCGGTGGTGGCGAAGGCGTCGATGCGGGCGGCCTCGGCGCGGCTGTCGTACGAGGGGTAGGTGGTCGACAGGTCGATGGGCGGGGCGTGCAGTCCCTGCCGGGCGAGGTCGTCGCGGCCGGCGTGCACGGCCTCGGTGGCCAGAGCTCTCGTGGAGTCCATGCGGGAAGGGTGAACAACCAACGGGACTCAGCGGCCGAGCACCGTGCTACGTTCGGCGAATGGCTGAATCTGTCGTACTGGACCCGGTGGATCTCCATCTGTTGCGGCTGTTGCAGAACGACGCCCGGATGACGTATCGCGACCTCGCCGCGCTGGTCGGGGTCGCGCCGTCGACGTGTCTTGACCGGGTGACCCGGCTGCGACGGTCGGGGGTGATCCTCGGGCATCAGCTGCGGCTCGATCCGGCCAAGCTCGGCCGGGGGCTCGAGGCGCTGCTGTCCGTGCAGGTCAGGCCGCATCGGCGCGAGTTGGTGGGGCCGTTCGTGGAGCGGATCCGGGCGCTGCCGGAGTCCCGTACCGTCTTCCATCTCACCGGACCGGACGACTATCTCGTGCATGTGGCGGTCGCGGACATGGCCGATCTGCAGCGGCTGGTGCTCGACGAGTTCACGGCGCACCGTGAAGTGGCCCGGGTGGAGACCCGGTTGATCTTCCAGCAGTGGGAGTGCGGACCGCTGCTTCCGCCGGTGTCCTCGGCCCCATCGGGGTGACGTGTGGCGGGCCGTCGTACGAGGATGGCCGTATGTCTGAGATCAAGAGCCCGCTGCCCCGCGAGGTCGCCGACGCCTATGTCGACGAGCTCGTCGCCCTCGACCCGATCACCGGCACCTTCCTCGGCGTGAGGGAGAGTTCGAGCAGGTTGCCCGACACGTCGCCCGCGGGTGAGGAGGCGCTCGCGGAGCTGTCGCGCCGAACGCTGGTCCGGCTGGCGGACGCGGAGCGGCTGCCCGGCGCGGACAACGACATCGAGCGCCGGTGCGCGCGCCTGCTGCGCGAGCGGCTCAGCGCGTCGCTCGCCGTGCACGAGGCCGACGAAGGACTGCGCGCCGTCAGCAATCTGAGCTCGCCCGCCCATGCGGTGCGCCAGGTGTTCACGGTGACGCCGGCCCAGTCGGAGGAGGACTGGGCGGCGATCGCCGAGCGGCTGCGGGCGGTGCCGGCCGCGCTGGAGGGCTACCGGGAGTCGCTGGCCCTGGGCCTGGAGCGGAAGCTGTACGGCGGGCCGCGCGCCACCGCCACCTTCGTCGAGCAGCTCGGTCAGTGGGCCGACGCGGACGGTGCGGGGCACGGCTGGTTCGGGCAGTACGCGGCCACCGGGCCCGAGGCGCTGAGGTCCGAGCTGGACGCGGCGGCCCGTTCGGCCGACGAGGCGGTGCTCGTGCTGCGCGACTGGGTGCGGGACGTCTACGCGCCGTCGATCGAGGGCGCCCCGAACGTGGTGGGGCGTG
Organism: Streptomyces sp. NPDC001617; assembly: GCF_053596855.1. NCBI lineage: Bacteria > Bacillati > Actinomycetota > Actinomycetes > Kitasatosporales > Streptomycetaceae > Streptomyces > Streptomyces sp. NPDC001617. The sequence continues at coordinate 108,359 of NZ_JBSFHA010000004.1, read as the reverse complement.
AGCGGTACGCCCGCTGGGTGCGCTACTTCAACGGTACGGACCTCGACCTGGACGAGGCGTACGCGTACGGCTGGTCCGAGTACCACCGGCTGCTCGGCGAGATGAGGACCGAGGCGGAGAAGATCCTGCCCGGCGCGGCCACGCCGTGGGTGGCCCTGGCCCACCTGGACGAGCAGGGCACGCACATCGAGGGCGTCGACGAGGTGCAGCGCTGGCTGCAGGCCCTGATGGACGAGGCGATCGAGAAGCTCGACGGCACCCACTTCGACCTGGCCGAGCGGGTACGACGCGTCGAGTCCCGGATCGCGCCTCCCGGCAGCGCGGCGGCGCCGTACTACACGCCCCCCTCGGACGACTTCACCCGCCCGGGCTGCACCTGGCTGCCGACCATGGGCCAGACCCGCTTCCCCGTCTACGACCTGGTCTCCACCTGGTACCACGAGGGCGTGCCGGGCCACCACCTCCAGCTGGCCCAGTGGAAGCACATCGCCGACAACCTCTCCCGCTACCAGGCGGGCGTCGGCATGGTCAGCGCCAACGCGGAGGGCTGGGCACTGTACGCCGAGCGGCTGATGGACGAGCTGGGTTTCCTCACCGACCCCGAGCGCCGACTGGGCTATCTGGACGCGCAGATGATGCGGGCCGCCCGGGTCATCATCGACATCGGCATGCACCTGGAGCTGACGATCCCGGACGACTCCCCCTTCCACCCCGGGGAACGCTGGACGCCCGCGCTGGCACAGGAGTTCTTCGGCGCGCACAGCAGTCGGCCGGCGGACTTCGTGGATAGCGAGCTGACCCGCTACCTCTCGATGCCGGGCCAGGCCATCGGCTACAAGCTGGGCGAGCGCGCCTGGCTGCTCGGCCGCGAGAAGGCCCGCGAGCGGCAGGGCGACGCCTTCGACCTCAAGTCCTGGCACATGGCGGCCCTTTCACAGGGCTCGCTGGGCCTGGACGACCTGGTGGACGAGCTGGCGCAGTTGTGACGCGGGGGCAACGCCGGGAGCCTGGCTCGCGCGTTGACGCACAGGGTCGACGCCCGGCGCCGCCCCTTGAGTTGACGCACCGGGTCAATTCCGAAAGGCGCCTTGCCGATTGAGGCGCGGGCTCAACGCCGGAAGCCGCCCTCCGAGTTGATGACCTCCCCGGTGATCCAGTCCGCCTCGTCCGTGGCGAGCCACGCGATGAGACGGGCCGGGTCGTCGGGCATGCCCCAGTGACCGGCGGGGAAGCGTGCGGCGATCTGGTCGTAGAACTCGCCGGTCGCGTAATCCGTGTCCACGGGACCCGGGTTGACCGTGTTGACCGTGATCGCTCGTTCGGCGAGCGTGGTCGACAGGGAGCGGGTGATCGAGGCGAGGGCGCCCTTCTGGAGGGCGTAGGCGATCTCGGTCGGCATGCCGCCGGCGATGTCCTGACCGGAGGTCATCATCACGACGCGTCCGCCGGGGGTGCGCGGCGGGAGCTGGGCGCGCAGTCGGGCGTAGGCCTGGACGAGGAGCAGCACCGAGCGGGTGTCGACGGCCCAGTGCGCGTCGAGCTCCCCCACGCTCGAACAGAGCTCGCGCGGGGGCACCCCCATCTGCGTCGATTTCGTCGAGGGTGCCGTCGCTGCCGCTGAGGGCGTGGTTGGCGACGAGGATGTCGAGCCGGCCGCCGAGTGCGGAGGCGGCCCTCGCGATCAGATCGGCGGGCGCGGACGGCTCGGTGAGGTCGGCCGGGCCCGCCAGGACCCGGGCGTCCGGATCGCCAAGTGCCGTGCGCACGGAGGCCGTCACCGCCTCGGGCCGGTCGGCACCCCAAGGCATCGCGGCATCGTGCGGCCCATGGTGATGGAGGTAGACGCTCGCACCGTACGCGGCCAGCCGCCGGGCGACGGCGTGCCCGATGCCGGCGCGTCTGCTCGCCCCTGTGACGAGGGCGGTTCGGCCGCGCAGGGGCAGGGGGGCGCGGCGCAGGTCTTCGGGGGCGGGGTGCGGGCGTCGGGGCATGGACGACCATGATGGTGATCACGGCCGTACACCGCACACGATTATCCGTGCTCGACCCGCCGCAGCTGCACGAGTCCCAGCCAAGTCTCCGGCCCCGGCTGCACGTTGGCCGCCCGCACCGCGTAACTCCCCGGTTCGAGTACGACTTTCAGGCAGTCCGTCCGCTCCGTGTCGTTGCCGGGCCAGGCCGAGTCGAACAGCACGACCGCGCCCGGCACGTCCCAGCGGACCTCGTTCTCCCAGTCGGCGGTGGCGAGGGCGACCGGGACACCGGCCAGGAGCTCGTCCTCGGAGCTCGCGGCACACCACCGTACGAAGGTGGAGTGTTCCGGCAGGTAGGCGGTGGAGGCGGGTTCGTCGCCCAGGACCAGTGCCGACGAGTCCCCGACCGGGAGCAGGCCGACGACTCCGTCGACCTCGCAGGCACGGTCGTAGTCCGAGGCCGTCTCCTCGCCGTCGGCCCCCGCCCAGAACGGCAGGACCGTCTCCGGCACCGCTATGAGAGGGCCGCCGCCCGACTCGACCCACTCCAGCGCACCGGGATCCGCGTATCGCACCATGACGCAAGAACCTACACGCACAGCCGTCGCGCACATTCGCTGGTCCCCAACCCTCCTCATCCGCCACCCTCGACACCCATGAGCAGCCGGACCCTCTTTCTCTCCCCGCGCGTCACCGCGACGGGCCTGGCCCTGGCCCACGCGGCGCGGCGTCGCGCCATGCGTGTCGAGACCCTGCGCGACTGGCGGTTGCCCGCGCGGTGGAGCGGGAACGCGTCGCTCTACGCCGGCCCCCTCTTCGCGGACACGGTCGCCGGGGGCCTGGGACTCGGGCTGTTGGAGGCGCCGGAGGACTGGCTCGCCCGGCTTCCGTACGAACTCACGTGCAGGGACGTCGAGTTCACCACGATCGCTGAGGCGCGGCAGCTGCGGCGGCCGGCCTTCGTGAAACCGCCGAACGACAAGAGCTTCCCCGCCCGCGTCTACCCGGACGGCAGCGGCCTGCCCGGCCCGGACGCGGTCGACGACACCGAGGCGGTGCTGGTCAGCGACATCGTGGCGTTCGCCGTCGAGTACCGGTTGTTCCTCCTCGACGGCGAGGTCCGCACCGGCAGCCGGTACGCGACGCGGGGTGCGCTCGATGTCGCCCCGCTGACGGAGGACCCGCGTCGTGACGAAGTGCTGGCGTTCGCCGGGCAGTTGGCGGCTTCGGAGGTGCCGAGTGCGATCGTGGTGGACGTCGGTCCGATCGACGGCGCCGGGTGGGCGGTCGTCGAGGCCAACGCAGCCTGGGCCAGCGGGCATTACGCGTGCGACGCGGATGCCGCGCTGGACGTGGTGCTGCGGGCGGCGGGCCCGGCCTCGGGGTTCACGCCGGCCGACCGTCGCTTTCTGCGGCCGGTTCCGGAGGTGCTACGGGACTGAGCGGGCGTCGGCGCGTCAGCAGCCGCAGTCCTGCGCGTCCACCGGCGCGGTGAGCGGGTCGGCGGTGCGGCGCCCGGGACCCTCCCAGGTCTCGTACGCGAAGCCCTCGCGCGCCCAGTACTCGAAGCCGCCGAGCATCTCCTTGACCTGGTAGCCGAGTTCGGCGAGGGCGAGCGCTGCACGGGTGGCGCCGTTGCAGCCGGGGCCCCAGCAGTAGGTGACGACCGGCACGGTCTTGTCGAGGAGTCGCTCGGCCTGTTCGGGGATCAGGGCGGTCGGCAGGTGGATTGCGCCGGGGATGTGGCCCTGGTCCCAGGACTCGGTCGACCGGGAGTCCAGCACGACGAACCCGGGGTCGCCGCCGGCCGCGAGCGCGGCGGCCACGTCGGAGGCGTCGGCGTGGAAGACGAGGCAGGCCCGGAAGTAGGCGGCGGCCTCGGCCGGGGCGGCGGGGGCGACGCGGAGCACGGGGTGCACGGTGTCGGAGATCATGTTCGAAAATCTATGCCTGCCGTCGAACCTACTGAAGTGAGGTTCCCCGGGCATCCTCTTGATCGGCCGGGGATTCCCCTGCTATTCCTCGGGCATGACCGCGTTTTCCCCGGACGCCACCGACTGGCGCATTCTCGATGTCCTCCAGCGGGAGGGCCGGGCCAGCTTCGCCGAGCTGGCCCGGGCCGTCTCCATGTCGCCGAGCGCGGTCACCGAGCGGGTGCGGCGACTGGAGGAGGCGGGTGTCATCCAGGGGTACGCCGCCGTCGTGGACCCCGAGCGGCTGGGGCTGCCGATCCTCGCGTTCGTGCGGCTCAGGTATCCCAACGGCAACTACAAGCCGTTCCACGACCTGGTCGCGGTGACGCCCGAGATCCTGGAGGCGCACCACGTCACGGGCGACGACTGCTTCGTCATCAAGGTCACCGCCCGTTCCATGCGGCACCTGGAGGAGGTGTCGGGGAAGATCGGGGCGCTCGGCTCGGTGACCACGAGTGTCGTCTACTCGTCGCCGCTGCCCAGGCGCCCGCTCGGTCACTGACCTCGCTGCCGGACCGTCGATCCCGATCTGCCCTTCACGACCTCCAGCTGGGCGTGGATGCGCCGTCTCAGGTCGGCTACATGGCTGACGATGCCGACGCTGCGGTCGCGCTCGCGCAGGGAGTCGAGCACGTCGAGGACCTCGTCGAGGGTCTGGTCGTCGAGGCTGCCGAAGCCCTCGTCGATGAAGAGCGTGTCCAGGCGGACGCCACCCGCCTCGTCGGTGACGACATCGGCGAGGCCGAGGGCCAGCGCGAGGGAGGCGAAGAAGGTCTCACCGCCGGACAGGGTCGCCGTGTCGCGCTCGCGGCCGGTCCACGCGTCGACGACATGGAGTCCGAGGCCGCTGCGGCCGCGTCCGGAGCGGTCGTCGGAGTGGAGCAGGGTGTAGCGGCCGGACGACATGCGCTGCAGCCGTACGGTCGCGGCGGCGGCGACCTGTTCGAGGCGGGCAGCGAGCACGTACGACTCCAGGCGCATCTTGCGCTCGTTGTCCGCCGAGGTGCCCGCGGCGAGGGAGGCCAGACGGGCCACGCGGTCGTACTCCTCGCGCAGGGGCGCCAGCCGCCGGACGCCGTCGGCCGAGCGGGCGGAGAGCCGGTCGAGCTCGGTGCAGCGCCGGGCCGCCGCGTCGCGGGTGGAGGCGGCGTCGCGCAGACGCTGGGCCGCCGCGGTGGCCGTCCGTTGGGCGCCGGTGAGGTCGGCGGGCGGCTGCTGGGCGGCGGCCGCGGTCTCCTCCTCGGCGAGCACGGCACGTACGGCGGCCTCCTCGGACTGCCAGGCGTCCAGGCGCCGTTGGAGCTCGCGGTGGGCGGTGTCGTCGAGGAGGGCGACGGCCGCGGCCTGCGGGGTGTCGAAGCCGGCCCGGAACGCGGCGTCGGCGAGGCGGGCGTCGGCGTCCTTGAGGCGCTGGGCGGTGTCCTCGGCGACGCGAGCGGTGTCGGCGGCGTCGGTCAGGAGGGAGACCTGGCGCTCCAGCTGGGCGGCGCGGGCGGCGACACTGTCGGCGGTGCCGCGCGCCTGGGCCAACTCCTCCTCCAGAGCAGCCCGTTCGCGGTCGAGGCGGTCGCGGTGGCCCACACGGGCGGCGGCCCGGACCGCTGCCTCCTGTCGTACGGTGGTCCGCCGATCGTGCTCCTGCTCTGCGCGCCGCAGCTGCTCGCTCGCCGGGTGCAGCTCGGAGGCGGCGGCGCGGGCCCGCCCGTACAGCCGCTCCAACTCCTCGACCTCTTCGGCGAGTCGGGCCGTGGGCGTGTCTCCGGCCTCGGCGGTGGCGGCGGCCAGCGCTTCCCGTACGACGCCCAGGCGCCGCTCCTCCTCGGCGCGCTGCTCGTCGGCGCGCTGGTAGGCGGCGAGGGCACGCTCCTCGGTCTCGCGGTCGACGTGGCCGGCGACCTTGCGGGCCGGGGCGGGGTGTTCGGTGGCTCCGCAGACGGCGCAGGGCTCGCCGTCGGTGAGGTTCGCGGCCAGTTCGGCGGCGATGCCGTTCAGGCGCTGTTCCTTGAGGTCGAGCCAGTGGGCGCGGGCCTCGGTGGACCGTTCGCGGGCGGCGAGCACGCGCGCGTGGGCCTCGTCGGTGTCGCGGCCGAACTGGTCGCGCTGACGAGCTGCCCCGAGCCGCCGTTGCGCCGGCTCACGCTGCACACCGAGCTGCTCGGCGCGGGTGGCCGCGTCCTGGGCGGACTCGATGCTCCCCTGAAGCGCGGCCCGAATCTCGTCCCACCCGGCGAGCCATGCCTCGGCCTCCTGGAGCACGTCCTGGTCGGCCCGCTCCTGCCGATCCAGGTCGGACCGCTCCCCGACCAGTTGAACCACCCGCTGCTCGCCGCGCCGGGCGGACTCCAGCCCCCCGAGTTCCTCGGCGGCCCGGCGCGCGGCGGCGGCGAGGCCGGCGGCGCCGGCGGAAGTGAACGTCTCGGGCAGGAGGGCACGCGCACGCGCCTCGGCGGTGGCCGCCCGCCGATGCTCCGCCTCCGCGGCCTCCCTCAGTTCCACCGCGGGGGCCACCGCCTCCGCCTTGCGTGCCCGCTCCATGCGGGCCTGCGCCTCCCGGTGGGCGTCGGCTCGTTCCTCAAGCAGTCCGGCACGCCTTCGCGCCTCCGCGAACCGCTCCTGAAGGCGGGCCAGTTCGCGTGTCTCGCCCAGGGCTCGCTCGGCCGCCGCCTGAGCCGACTCCATGGCCGTGAGGCGGCAGTGGGCGATCGTCAGTTGTTCGCGGGCCGTGCTGCGGGCGATCGCCGCCGCGCCGATGACGGCCTCGGCCAGGCCCGGCTCCCCCGGTGCCAACTCCGGCAGCTCCATGGCACCGTCCGACGCCTGCTGCATACGGTGCGCGTCGGCCAGCAGGGTCGCGTCGCCCTCGCGCACCTGGGCCTCTGCGGCCCGTCGCCGCTCGGCGAGGCGCTTCTCGACCTCCGCGAAGCGGTGGGTGTCGAAGAGGCGGCCCAACAGCTTGCCGCGGGCCTCGGCGTCGGCGCGCAGGAAGCGCGCGAAGTCGCCCTGGGGCAGGAGCACGACCTGGCAGAACTGCTCGCGGCTCATCCCGAGCAGCTGGGTGATCTCCTCACCGATCTCCTGATGCGAGCGGCTGAGGTCCTTCCAGACGGCGGCCGTGGCGTCGTACTCGCGCAGCCGGCTCTGGGCCTTCTCCAGCGTCGTACCCGAACCGCGCTTCTTGGGGCGCTCCCAGGGCGGCTGCCGGGTGACCTCCAACCGGCGTCCGGCGACGGTCAGTTCGAGCCTCACCTCGGTGCGCGTGCCGACCGCCGCGTGGTCGCTGCGCAGGCTGAGGCCCTGGCCGCTCTGGCGGGCGCCCGGGACGGTGCCGTAGAGCGCGTAGCACACGGCGTCCAGGACGGACGTCTTGCCCGCGCCGGTCGGCCCGTGCAGCAGGAACAGCCCGGCCGCCGACAGCGCGTCGAAGTCGACGGTCTGGGAGGCGCCGAAGGGCCCGAAGGCCGTGATGTCCAGCCGGTGCAGCCTCACCGCGCCACCTCCCGCACGGCCTCGTCCGCGCGCACCGTGTCGAACGCGTCCCGCAGCACGGACTGTTCGCGCTCGTCCGGCCCGGCGCCCCGCACATGGGCGACGAAGTCCTCGGCAATCTCCTGGTCGCTGCGTCCCGCGAGCCGCCTGGCATACGACACGTCGGGGTCGTCCGGTGCCCGCTCGGGGTCGAAGGCGAGGCTGAGGGTGTGCGGGAAGCGCTCGGTGAGGCGGGCCATGGGGTCGGCCGGGCGGACCGGGTCGGTGAGGGTGGCCTCGACCCACGCCTCCTCGTGCCGGGCGAGGCCGGGGTCGGCGAGCAGGTCCTCCAGGGTCCCCCGGATGCGGGCCAGTGCACGCGGCACCGGGCAGTCGACGCGCTCGGCGGTGACGGCACCCTCGGCGTCGAGGTCGACGAGCCACATGGTCTTGCGGTGGTCGGCCTCCGAGAAGGAGTACGGCAGCGGGGAGCCGGAGTAGCGGACGCGCTCGGTGATGGTCTGGCAGCCGTGCAGATGCCCCAGCGCCGCGTAGTCGACGCCGTCGAAGACGCCGGAGGGGACGGCGGCCACTCCGCCGACCGTGATGTCCCGCTCGCTGTCGCTGGCCTCGCCGCCGGTGACGAAGGCGTGCGCGAGCACGACGGACCGGGTGCCCGGCGCGCGCGTGGCGAGGTCGGCGCGAACGCGCTCCATGGCGGCGGCCAGCACCGCCTCATGGCCGGCCTTCTCGACGCCGAACTGGTCCTTGACCAGGGCCGGTTCGAGATAGGGCAGCCCGTAGAAGGCGACATCCCCGTGCTCGTCGGCCAGCACCACCGGCGTGCCGCATGCCGAGGGCTCGGTGCGCAGGTGGATGCCCGCGCGACCCATGAGTCCGGCGCCGACGCCCAGTCGGCGGGCCGAGTCGTGGTTCCCGGAGATCATCACCGTCGGCACGCCGAGGTCGGCGAGGCGGTGCAGGGCGTCGTCGAACAGCTCGACCGCGGCCAGCGGCGGCACCGCCCGGTCGTACACGTCTCCCGACACGACCACCGCGTCCACACCGCGCTCGCGCACGGTCGTGACGAGGTGGCCGATGAACCCGGCCTGGGCCCCGAGCATGTTCACCCGGTGGAACGCCCGGCCGAGGTGCCAGTCGGACGTGTGCAGCAGCCTCATGATCCCCGACCCTAACGGCCGGGTCTGACATCACGAGCGGTTACTCCCGTATCGGCCCGTCATGAGCCGTCCCGCACCAGTCCGTTACGCCCGTTTCGCGATGAACGTCATGCGTCTCCGTAGGCTTCTCCGCCCAGTTCGAACCCGGCCGTTCCCGCCGTCGCGTCCGCCAACCAGGCCCGGAAGGTGGTCACATCGGCGTCCGGCAGGCCGATCTCGATCGTGACCGCCTCGCCGTAACGCACATCACGCACCTCGCGTCCCGTCGACCGCAGGTCGTTCTGGACCTTGCCGGCGCGCTGGTGGTCGACGGTCACCGTGGCGAGGCGGAAGCGGCGGCGGGTGAGGGTGCCGAGGGTGTCCAGGGCCTCGCCGACCGCGCCGCCGTACGCCCGGATGAGGCCGCCCGCGCCGAGCTTGACCCCGCCGTAGTAGCGGGTGACGACGGCGACGACGTAGCGCATGTCGCGGCGCAGCAGCATCTGGAGCATGGGGACGCCCGCGGTGCCGCCCGGTTCGCCGTCGTCGCTCGCCTTCTGGGTGGAGGCGTCGGCCCCGATGACGTAGGCCCAGCAGTTGTGCGTGGCGTCCGCGTGTTCCTTGCGGATGCCGGCGATGAAGTCCTGGGCCTCCTGCTCGGTGGCCGCCGGGGCGACGGCGCACAGGAAACGGGAGCGGTTGACCTCGGTCTCGTGGACGCCCGCGCGGGCGACGGTGCGGTACTCGTCCTGCATTCGCCCACCCTATGCGGCCCCCTTGTGGGGTCGCCCCCCGCCGGTGGTGCGGGTGAGGATGTCATGGATACTCGCTCCTCGTTGTCCGCACCACGCTGTCCGCACGGCCCCACGGCCATGACGTCCTCAGGGAGATCACCGCATGACCGGCACCGAGGTGGAGAGCCCGGGCACGACCGGCCCCGGCGATATCGAGCACTCTCCTGCCAAGGCCCGTTTCCGGGCGTGGCTGCTGGAAGGCCTGAGCGAGCAGTCGGCGCGGCATCCGGGACCGCATGCCGCGCCGCAGGCCGAACACAAGGGCCACAAGTGGTGGCGGGTGATGTGCCTCACGGGTGTCGACTACTTCTCCACCCTCGGCTACCAGCCGGGCATCGCGGCGCTCGCCGCCGGTCTGCTCTCTCCCGTCGCGACCCTGGTGCTGATCGCGCTGACCCTGCTCGGCGCGCTGCCGGTCTACCGCCGGGTGGCGCACGAGAGCCCGCACGGCGAGGGCTCGATCGCCATGCTGGAGCGGCTGCTGTCGTGGTGGTCGGGGAAGATCTTCGTCCTGGTGCTGCTCGGGTTCGCGGCCACCGACTTCCTGATCACCATCACCCTGTCGGCCGCGGACGCCGCCGCGCATGTCGTGGAGAACCCTTTCGCCCCGCACTGGCTTGAGGGCGGGAACCTCTGGATCACCCTCGCCCTCGTCGGTGCGCTCGGTGCGGTGTTCCTGAAGGGGTTCCGGGAGGCCATCGGGATCGCCGTGGTCCTGGTGGGGGCGTATCTGACCCTCAATGTCGTCGTGCTCGCCGTGTCCGCCTGGGAAGTGCTCAGCCACCCGGTGAAGATCGGCGACTGGACCGACGCGCTGACGGCCGAACACTCCTCGCCGCTCGCGATGGTCGGCGTGGCGCTGCTGGTGTTCCCGAAGCTGGCGCTCGGCATGTCCGGCTTCGAGACCGGTGTGGCGGTGATGCCACAGGTCGAGGGCGACGAGTCGGACACGTACGCGAAGCCGACGGGCCGTATCCGGGAGACCCGCAGGCTGCTCACCACGGCCGCCGTGATCATGAGCTTCTTCCTGCTGCTCTCCAGCCTCGCGACGACGATCCTGATCCCGCAGGACGCGTTCAAGAGCGGCGGCCCGGCGAACGGGCGCGCGCTCGCCTACCTCGCGCACCAGCATCTTGGCGAGGCCTTCGGCACGGTGTACGACGTCTCGACGATCGCCATCCTGTGGTTCGCGGGCGCCTCCGCGCTCGCCGGTCTGCTCAACCTCGTACCGCGCTATCTGCCGCGCTACGGCATGGCGCCCGAGTGGACGCGGGCCGTACGCCCCCTGGTGCTCGTCTTCATGGTGGCCGCGGTCGGCATCACGCTGTGGTTCGACGCGAGCGTGGACGCGCAGAGCGGGGCGTACGCGACCGGTGTGCTGGTGCTCATGCTGTCCGCGTCGTTCGCCTCGACGGTGGCCGTGCACAGGCGGGGCCACCGGGCCGCGGCGGTCGGCTTCGGGGCGATCACCGCGGTGTTCGCGTACACCACGGTGGCGAACGTCCTGGAGCGGCCCGACGGCATCAAGATCGCGGCGATCTTCATCGTGGCGATCCTGGTGACGTCGTTCGGCTCGCGTGTGCGGCGGGCGTTCGAACTGCGGGCCGCCGAGGTGACGTTGGACGAGACGGCGGTGCGCTTCGTGACGGAGGCCGCGAGCAGCGGGGCGCTGCGGCTGATCGCCAACGAGCCGCAGGAGCACAGCACGAAGGAGTACCGCGCCAAGGAGTACGACCAGCGGGCCCACACGCACATCCCGGAGGACAGCCCCCTGCTGTTCCTGGAGGTCTTCGTCCGCGACTCCTCGGACTTCACCTCGGACATCACCGTGCACGGCGACGAGAAGCACGGGGTGCGCCGGCTGCGGGTGCAGGGGCCGACCGTGCCGAACACCATCGCCGCTGTTCTGCTGGACCTGCGCGACCGTACCGGCAAGGTGCCGAACGCCTACTTCAGCTGGACCGAGGGCAATCCCGTCGGCCATCTGATCCGCTTCCTGGTGTTCGGGGACGGTGAAGTCGCGCCGGTCACCCGCGAGGTGCTGCGGCGCGCCGAGCCGGACCCGGAACGACGGCCACGCGTGCACGTGGGCTGACTCAGCCCTTCTTGTGGTCCTTTTTGCCCCTCGGCACGATCACGCTCGTCAGGAGCGCCGTGCCGGGGGCGAGCCCTTGCCACCCGGTGCCGTGCCAGGCCAGTACGGCGATCGCCGAGGTCGGGAACTTCACCCGCACCTCGTCCAGCGCGTCGTCGAGGCTGTCCCCGGCGAGTTCGAGGACGAGTTCCTCCAGGCCGGGGTTGTGCCCGACGAGCAGCAGCGTCTCGACCTCGGGTGGCACCTCGTGCACGGCCTCCAGCAGGTCGGGCACATCGGCGGCGTACAGCCTCGGGTCGCGGCGCACCGGCGGCGGGGTGCCCCACTGGGCCGCGGCCAGCTCCCAGGTCTGCCGCGCGCGTACGGCGGTGGAGCACAGGGCGAGGTCGGGCAGGCAGTCGTTCTCGGCGAGGGCGCGGCCGGCCTCCGGGGCGTCACGGCGCCCGCGTGGCGCGAGCGGGCGTTCGTGGTCCGGGACGCCCACCGGCCAGGCGGACTTGGCGTGCCGCAGGACGACCAGGCAGCGCAGCGGACCCGCTCCCATGCGGGCGGTCATGCCGGGGATCCGAGGTCGCGGGTGAGTTCGAGGCCGAGGAGCCGGTCGGCGTAGGCGTACGTCTCGAAACGGGCGCCCTCCGGCAGGTCGGCCGAAGTCTCCACCCAGGTCAGGGCGTTGAGTACGGCGGGGATGTCCAGGTCGTCCTCCCAGGCGGCACGGAGGCGGGCGCGGGCCTCGTCGGGGATGGGCCGGGACGGCTGCCGTGCCCAGGCGGCGACAGCGGCCCGCCAGCGGGCGAGGGTGGCGTGGGCCTCGCTCAGGGCGGCGGCGTCGAGCCGCGCCGGTGCGGTGCGGGGCTGGCCGAGCAGGGCGAGGCGCAGGGCGGCCGGGTCCGTGTCCTCCGGCGTGCTCGGCGTCCCGGGGTCGACCGGGGCCACGGCGATGCGCACACCGTCGGGGGTCGCGCCGCCCTCCTCCACCACATGGATGACCTGTGCCTCCCCGAGCCCGGACCCGACGTCCCGGCTGTCCTCGAAGGGCCGGATGCCGAGGGCGGCGGCCCCGGCCTGGAGTTCCGCCCGTTGCCGCCCACTGGTCAGCACGCCCCACACCGGGGTGCCGCCGAGCTCCAGGGCACGCACGAGCATGTCGGCGACGAGCAGCACCCGCAGGGAGCCTGGGTCGAACCCGGCCACATGGACCTCGATGCGGGTGAGCCCCCGGCGGGCCGGGGCGGCGTCGACGGACTGGCCGGTTCGGGCGTCGGTGATGCGTAGCACGGAGTGAGCGTAGGCGGGCCGACGCCCCGGCGCAGGCATCCGGCACGGAATCCGGACACGGCGTCACGATTCAACAAGGTATGGAGGTGACTTCCGGGTGCGTGCACGGCGACCGGGCGAGGCGCATGTGCGCGGCACGCGCGCGTGCAGATACACCGGGCCGGGTGGTGCGGGTCGCCCTCGCCACTGCGCCGGCCGCAATCGGCGGACGCGCGGGGCACGCGGATGTGCACGTCGACGCGGGCCGGCCCGCACGGCCCGTCCTCGCCGTCGCGCTGCCCCTGGACGGCGGGAGCGCACGGCACGCGCGTAAGGCGGCCGCTACGAGGAGCCGACGCCGACGCGCGCGTGCCGCCACCGCGGCGGTTCGAGAGCCGCGCACGCGTCCAGGCCCTGCCGCAAGGGGCCGGGGCCATCGCCACGGGCCCGCAGCGAGTCGGGCACCTCTGTCGACGCCCGCGCGCTCATCCAGGCGCCATCCCGCACCCGCGGCGCCCCCGCGCGTACCGCACCCGCACGACGCACCCCCACCCATGCGGCGCCCGCCCTCCCCTCTCCGCCCTTCACTCACGCACGCCCGGCGCATGGATCCGCACCCGGTCCAGCACCGCCACCGCGGAGGTCTCCCCCAGGACGTCCGCCACATGCGGCAGGAAGTCCCTCAGGCGGGGTTCCTCGTCCACGATGATCACGGCGCAGGGGCCCTTCGGGCCGAGGGCGGGCGGCTTGGGGTCGCCGGAGCCGAAGCCGGTGACGCCTCGGAAGACGCTCGCGCCGACCAGGCCCTCGCGGTGTGCGCGGTGGACGAGTTCGGCGTAGGCAGGGCGGTGGTGCCAGACGACGCCCGCGTCCAGATGGATGGTCAGACGTGCGGCGAGCATGTCGTACCCGGGCATCGGCCACCCCCTGCCGCGCGGACTGTCCAGACGGTACTGCGCCGCCGGGTGGCGGGGAATCCTCGCGGGCTCTCGGCCGTTGTGGCAGTCGGCAGCACTTCCACGAGGCGCAGGGAGGCCACGGTGTACGGCGACGAGGCAACGGTCCGCAAGATCCTCACCGAACTCGGCGACACCTGGGCGGTGGTGGGCCTCTCGTCCAACCGCCGGCGGGCCGCGTACGGCGTCGCACAGGTGCTCCAGCGCTACGGCAAGCGTGTCGTGCCGGTCCACCCCAAGGCCGAGACCGTGCACGGCGAGCAGGGGTACGCCTCCCTCGCCGACATCCCCTTCGACGTCGACGTCGTGGATGTGTTCGTCAACAGCGACCTCGCCGGGCCGGTCGCCGACGAGGCGGTCGCGAAGGGGGCGAAGGCCGTCTGGTTCCAGCTGGACGTGATCGACGAGGCGGCGTACGAGCGTACGCGCGCGGCGGGCCTGGAGATGGTGATGGACCGCTGCCCCGCGATCGAGATACCGAAGCTCGGCTAGCCGGGGGCACCCCGTCACAGGACCGTGTCGTACACATGGGGTCCGCCCCATGTCGTCCGCACCCGAGGAACACCCGATGCACGAGCCCGGTTCGCCCGCCCCCTGCTGCATGCCGCCGGGCGGCGGCTCCGCCGAACCGCTGCGGATCGCGTCGCCGCCGGCCGTGAAGCGTCGGGCGGCGAGTTCCGACGGCATGGTGTTGCTGCCCGGCGGCGAGTTCCTGATGGGCTCGGAGGACAGCGAGGGGTTCCCGGCCGACGGTGAAGGGCCCGTGCGGGCGGTGCGGTTGGAGCCCTTCCGCATCGATGCCTGTGCCGTGACGAACGAGCTGTTCGCCGCCTTCGTGGGCGACACCGGGCATGTCACGGACGCCGAGCGGCTCGGGTGGTCGTACGTCTTCGCCGGCTTTCTGCCCGGCACGCTGCGACGAGGTGCTCCGCGCCCCGAGGCCACGCCTTGGTGGTGCGGGGTCGCGGGCGCGAGCTGGGAACACCCCGAGGGACCTGGCAGCACGCTTGAGGGCCGGGGCGGCCATCCGGTGGTGCACGTGTCCTGGAACGACGCGGCCGCCTACGCCGCCTGGGCCGGCAAGCGGCTGCCGACCGAGGCCGAGTGGGAGTACGCGGCCCGCGGCGGTCTGGAGCGCAAGCGGTACCCGTGGGGCGACGAGCTCGACCCGGACGGCACCTACCGCTGCAACATCTGGCGCGGCACCTTCCCCACCAAGAACACCGCCGCCGACGGCCACCGCGGCACCGCTCCGGTCGACGCCTTCGAGCCCAACGGCTTCGGGCTGTACAACACCTCGGGCAACGTGTGGGAGTGGTGCGCCGACTGGTGGACCACCGACCACGGCACCGCCCGCCCCCTGCCCAACCCCACCGGCCCCGCCTCCGGCAGCGCGAAGGTGATCCGCGGCGGCTCCCACCTGTGCCACCGCTCCTACTGCAACCGCTACCGCGTGGCCGCACGCAGCGCGAACACCGTGGACAGTTCCAGTGGTCACACCGGTTTCCGCTGTGTACAGAGCCTCTGAACAGTTGTACAGGATCAGCTCGAGCTTTGGTCAAAACTTCACCATGGGTCTTCTGCTCCCCCCTCAATGATTCCTAATCTGCGACGTCGCACGGACTGAAAACAGCTATTCATATTGTGAGAGGTCTCTGAAAATATGGTGAGCGTCGAGCAGGCCTCATTGCAGGACACCAGGGGCTCCGGTGGCCTCAGGCGTGACGTAGGACTGATCGGTCTGATGTGGGCCTCCGTCGGCTCCATCATCGGCTCCGGCTGGCTCTACGGCGCCGAGAAGGCGGTCGGCGTGGCCGGTCCCGCGGCGATCATCTCGTGGGTGATCGGCACGGTGGCCATCGTCCTGCTGGCCCTGGTGCACGCAGAGCTCGGTGGCATGTTCCCGGTGGCCGGCGGCACGGCCCGCTACCCGCACTACGCCTTCGGCGGTCTCGCCGGTCTCTCCTTCGGCTGGTTCTCCTGGCTGCAGGCGGCGACCGTGGCGCCGATCGAGGTCGAGGCGATGATCGGCTACGCCGGTCACTGGCACTGGGCGCAGGGTCTCCAGCACAAGGACCAGACCCTGACGGCCTCCGGCATCACCGTCGCCGTCCTCCTCATGGCCGTCTTCGTCACGGTCAACTTCTTCGGTGTGCGGATCCTCGCGCACACCAACAGCGCCGCCACCTGGTGGAAGATCGCCGTGCCGCTGGCCGCGATCTTCATCATCGCCGTCGGCAACTTCCACGGGTCCAACTTCACCTCGGAGGGCTTCGCCCCGTTCGGCGCCAAGGGTGTCCTCAGCGCCATCAGTTCGAGCGGCATCATCTTCGCGCTGCTGGGCTTCGAGCAGGCGATCCAGCTGGCGGGCGAGAGCCGCAACCCGAAGAAGGACCTGCCCCGGGCGACCCTCGGCTCGGTCGCGATCGGCGCCGTCATCTACATCCTGCTGCAGGTCGTGTTCATCGCCGCGCTGCCGCACAGCAGCTTCGCCAAGGGCTGGGCCAAGCTCGACTACGTCGGCATCAGCGGCCCGTGGGCGGGCCTCGCGACCCTGGTGGGTCTGGGCTGGCTGGCCTTCGTCCTCTACGCCGACGCCATCATCTCCCCCGGCGGCACCGGCCTGATCTACACCACCGCCACCTCCCGCATCTCCTACGGTCTGGCGAAGAACGGCTACGCGCCGAAGATCTTCGCCCGCACCGACTCCCGGGGCGTGCCGTGGTTCGGTCTGATCATGTCCTTCGTGACCGGCGTGGTCTGCTTCCTGCCCTTCCCGAGCTGGCAGGAGCTGGTCGGCTTCATCACCTCCGCGAGCGTCCTGATGTACGCGGGCGCGCCGCTGGCGTACGGCGTCTTCGTCGACAAGTTGCCGAACCATGAGCGGCCCTACCGGCTGCCCGCCGGCAAGGTGATCTCCCCGGTGTCCTTCATCGTGGCCAACCTGATCATCTACTGGGCCGGCTGGGACATCCTGTGGCGGCTCGGCATCGCGGTCGTCCTCGGCTATCTGCTCCTGGGCGGCTACGCCTGGTGGGCCAACGCCACCAACCAGCCCGACGCGCCCCGGATGGACTTCAAGGCCGCCCAGTGGCTGCCCGTCTATCTGCTGGGCATAGGCGTGATCTCCTCCCAGGGCACCTTCGGCGGCCTGGGCAACCTCCCCCTGTGGTGGGACATGCTGGTCATCGCGGCCTTCTCGCTGGGCATCTACTACTGGGCGCGGGCGAGCGCCTCCACCGCCGCGGACATCGAGCGCAGCATCGAGGAGGTCGTGGTCACCGACGCCCCCGCGCACTGACCGACCGCCTCTGTCGTACGGGCCCGTCGGCCGCGGCTGCCCTGCCGTGGCTGACGGGCCACCGTCATAATGCTCGGGTGACTTCCGCGACCCCCCACGCCAACTCCCCGTCCCCGCAGCGCTTTCCGGTCGTCATCATGGGCGCCGGGCCCGCCGGTCTGACCATCGGCAACATCCTGCGGGCCGCCGCGGTCGACTGTCTGGTCCTGGAGGTGGAGACGCGTGAGTTCATCGAGCAGCACCCCCGGGCCGGAGTCCTGGAGGAATGGGCCGTACGGGGTCTTGAGCAACGCGGCCTGGCGGACCACCTGTTGGAGCGGGCGCAGCTGCACACCGAGTGCGAGTTCCGCTTCGACAACCGGCGCCACCGGCTCGCGTACCACGAGCTGACGGGCCATCACCACTTCGTCTATCCACAGCCGTTGCTGGTGACGGACCTCGTGCGCGAGTACGCGGACGTGCGCGGTGGGGCCATACGGTTCGGTGTGCGGGACGTCCAGCTGCACGGGCTGGACTCGGACCACCCGGCGGTGTCGTACACCGACCCGGAGACCGGTGAGCGGGAGCTCGTGCGGTGCGAGTTCGTGGCCGGCTGCGACGGGGCACGCGGGGTGACCCGGACCGTGCTGCCACAGAGTGCGCGGATCGCCCGGCAGGACTACGGCATCGGCTGGCTGGCGCTGCTCGCCGAGGCGCCGCCGTCGAGCGACTGCGTGGTGTTCGGCATCCATCCGCGGGGTTTCGCCGGGCACATGGCCCGCAGCCCCGAGGTCACCCGCTACTACCTGGAATGCCCACCCGGCGACGACCCGGAGAACTGGCCGCACGAGCGGGTCTGGGCCGAGCTCCAGGAGCGCCTCGGCGCCGACGACCGGCCGCCGCTCACCGAGGGCCGACTGATCGAGAAGCGCGTCCTCGACATGCACAACTACGTCGTCGAACCCATGGTGTTCGGCCGCCTCTTCCTCGCCGGGGACGCGGCCCACCTCATCGCTCCCATCGCCGCGAAGGGCATGAACCTCGCCCTGCACGACGCGTTCCTGCTGGGCGACGGGCTCGTCGACCACCTCGTCAAGGGCGAACCCGCCGGTCTGAACGGCTACTCGCAGGCCTGCCTCGACCGCGTCTGGGACTACCAGGAGTTCTCGCAGTGGCTGTCGGAGGTGTACCACGGCACCTCGTCGGGCGACGCGTACCGTGCGGGCACCACACTGGCCCGGCTGCGCCGTCTCTTCGCATCCCCCTCCGCTGCGGCCGCGTTCGCCGCGCAGTACCTCGGCACCGGCCCGACGCCCTGACCGGTCAGGCCACGCCCAGCCCCTCCAGCACCACCGCACCCGGCAGCTCGGCGAACGCCTTGCCCGGCACCAGCAGCTTGCCGCGCCGTCGTCCGCTGCCCACCAGGACGTACGGCAGGTCGACCACGGCCGAGTCCACCAACACCGGCCAGCTGGCGGGGAGTCCGACCGGGGTGATGCCGCCGTACTCCATGCCGGTCTCCCCCGTCGCCGTGTCCATGGAGGCGAACGAGGCCTTGCGGGCGCCGAGTTGGCGGCGCACCGCGCCGTTGACGTCGACCCGGGTGGTGGACAGGACGAGACACGCGGCCAGCGTCGTCTCGCCGCCGCGCTTGCCCGCCACCACCACGCAGTTCGCCGACTGCTCGAGCAGCTCCTGCCCGTAGTGTTGCACGAAGACGGCGGTGTCGGCCCACTGCGGGTCGGTGTCGACCCAGACGATCTGCTCGGCGGGAACGCTGCCGGTCCAGTGGCGTACGGCGTCGGCGACCGGGCCGATCAGCTCGTCGAGGGCGTCGGGAGCGGGGAGGGCGGTGTCGAAGTGTCCGATGGGTGCGCGCATGGCCGCACGCTAACAGGACGGCCCAGGCCGCCTCAGCGCGCGGGCGGGACCGATACGGCCAGCACCCATTCCGTCGGGACTCCGCCCTCATTGGCGTACGAGTGCTCGGCGTTCGCCTCGAAGGTGACGCTGGACCCGGCCGGGACGCCGTACGGCACTCCCTCGACGGTGAGGGTGAGTTCGCCCTCGGTGACGTGCAGGATCTCGACCGTGCCGACCGGGTGCGGGTCGGACCTGCTGCTCTCGCCCGGCGCGAGCCGCCACTGCCACATCTCCAGCGGACCGGGCGCCTCCGTGCCGGCGAGGATCCGGCTGTAGCTGCCCGCCTCGGTGTGCCACAGCCGTACGGTCTGGTCGGCCGGGACGACCCGCACCTTCGGACCCTGCTCGTAGTCGAGCAGGGTCGTGATGCTGACCCCGAGGGCGTCGCCGATCTTGATCACGGTGCCGAGGCTCGGATTGGTGCGGGCCTGCTCGATCTGGATGAGCATGCCCCGGCTGACCCCGGCACGGGCGGCGAGCACGTCCAGGGTGAAGCCGCGTACCGCGCGCCAGTGCTTGACGTTGCGCGCCAGGGACTGGGTCAGCAGGTCGAGGTCCGACACGTTCCGTCCAATATCCGTGTTCCACGAGGGCGAACAGAGGCCCGATGAGGGCATTATTTTGGATGACAGGGTTCACTTCACTGAACTACCGTGGGGTGGACCCGATCGTTCACCGAACTGTACTGCGAGGAAAGCCGTGACAGCACTCTTCGCCCTGGCCACCAGCCTGTTGTGGGGCCTGGCCGACTTCGGCGGCGGACTGCTGACCCGGCGTACCCCGGCACTCACGGTGGTCGTCGTCTCGCAGACGATCGCGGCGGCGGTGCTCGGCGTGATCGTGGCGGCCACCGGCGGCTGGAGCGAGGCCGGTCCGCGGCTGTGGTTCGCGTTCGCGGCGGGCCTGGCGGGGCCGGTGGCGATGATCTCGTTCTACAAGGCGCTCGCGCTGGGCCCGATGGGCGTCGTCTCCCCGCTCGCGACGCTGAGCGTGGCGGTCCCGGTGGGCGTGGGCCTCTTCCTCGGCGAGCGTCCCGGCCTGACGCAGGCCCTGGGGATCGCGGTCGCCGTCACCGGTGTGGTGCTCGCGGGCGGCCCGCAGCTGGGAGGTGCCGCCGTGCAGCGCCGGGCCATCCTGCTCACCCTCGTCGCAGCGCTCGGCTTCGGCACCGTGTTCGCACTGATCGCGGAAGCCTCCACGACGGCCGGCGGTCTGTTCCTCGCCCTCTTCGTCCAGCGGCTGACGAACGTGGCCGCGGGCGGCATCGCCCTGTGCGCGTCCGTGAAGCGGGGCACGCGCGCCCTCCCCGAGGGCGGCTTCCCCTGGGCCTCCCTGCCGGCCCTGGCCTTCGTCGGCCTCGCGGACGTGGCGGCCAACGGCACCTACTCGGTCGCCGCCCAGCACGGCCCGGTCACGGTCGCCGCCGTGCTCGCCTCGCTCTACCCGGTGGTGACGGCGCTGGCCGCCCGCGGGGTCCTGCGGGAACGCCTCAGAGGGATCCAGGCGGCGGGCGCGGGCCTCGCCCTGGTCGGCACGCTGCTGCTGGCGACGGGCTGAGCCGCGACGCCGGTCAGGCCTCGGCCTCCAGCTCCGCGAGCTTCGCCACCGTCTCCTCGTCCAACTTCGAGAGTGCCCACAGCTGTTCGGGCGTGGTCCCGTCGGGTATCGGCACCGGTGCGGGCGTCCTGAGCGGCGGCTGCCAGCCCTCGCCGGCCGTCCAGCGCCGTACGACCCGGGCGGGCGCGCCCGCGACCACGGCATGGTCCGGCACCACACCTCGTACGACCGCCCCCGCGGCCACGACCACGTTCCGCCCGATCCTCGCCCCCGGCAGGATCACGGCACCCGTGCCGATCCAGCAGCCCGGGCCGATCTCCACGGGCTCCATGCGCGGCCACTGCTTGCCGATGGGCTCGTGCGGATCGTCGTAGGAGTGGTTCGTGGAGGTGACGTAGACGTACGGCCCGAAGTAGCAGTCGCTGCCGATCGTCACCGTCGTGTCGGCGATGACGTGGCTGCCGCGGCCCAGGACGACACCGTCGCCGATGCGGAGGATCGGTTCGGGGCCGAGGTCGAGGTCGGGCATGAGGCCGGCGGTGAGGGTGACCTGTTCGCCGACGATGCAGTGGGAGCCGAGGTGGATCCAGGGTTCACCGAAGACGGTGCCCAGCGGGAACGCCAGGCGGGTGGCGTCGCCGATCGAGCCGAAGCGGAAGCGGCCGGGGTTGTCGGCCGTCACCGAGCCCGTGCGCTGCACCCAGGCCCAGCCCGCGTGGACGGCGCGCTGCGCGAGGCCGCGCGACCAGGATGAGAACGTGTTCTTGCGCTTCGGCACGGTGTCACCGTACTGAGCGTTCGGTTCGTATATGAGGTCGAGGGGTTGTGATCTTCGCCCTACCGGGTGGCGTACGGTGCGGAGTGTGTCCACAGCGAGGAGAGGGCGATGACGCAGAAGGCGTTGATCACGGGGATCGGCGGGCGGGAGCCGAAGATCGCCGGGGAGTCGTTCGTGGCGCCCACGGCGTCGGTGATCGGGGACGTGACAGTGGAGGCCGGAGCGAGCGTCTGGTACGGGGCGGTGCTGCGGGGTGACGTCGAGCGGATCTTCGTCGGGGCACAGGCCAACATCCAGGACAACTGCACCCTGCATGCCGACCCCGGCTTTCCCGTGAGCATCGGGGAGCGGGTGTCGGTGGGGCACAACGCGGTGGTCCATGGGGCGACCGTCGAGGACGACTGCCTCATCGGGATGGGGGCGACCGTGTTGAACGGCGCGGTGATCGGGGCGGGGTCACTGGTCGCCGCGCAGGCCCTGGTGCCGCAGGGGATGCGGGTGCCGCCGGGGTCGTTGGTGGCGGGGGTACCGGCGAAGGTGAAGCGAGAGCTGACGGAGGAGGAGCGGCAAGGGGTCACCCTGAACGGCACGCTCTACGCGGATCTGGCAAAGGCGCACACCGAAATCCACGAGTAGCGCAAACCCCTGCGGGCTCGGGGAACCACGCGACCAGCCACGGACGACCCGCGCCGCACTACTCGGCCGCAACCTTCTCCGGCTCCCGCGAAGCGACCTGCGCCTTCTTCGCCTTGCGCCTGATGATCAGCATCGACGTCAGGCCGACCAGCACCGCCGCCGCCAGCCCCACGTACGAGAACCGCTTCAGCCAGTCCTCGGCGACGATGCCGACGTAGTAGATGACCGCGGTGGTGCCGCCCGCCCAGCAGATGCCGCCGAGGACGTTGGCGATCAGGAACTTCCAGTACGGCATGTGGAGCACGCCCGCGAGGGGTCCCGCGAAGATCCGCAGCAGGGCGATGAAGCGGCCGAAGAAGACCGCCCACATGCCCCACTTCTCGAAGGACTTCTCCGCCGTGGCGACGTGGCCCTCGCTGAAGTGTCTCGGGAACTTCCGGCCCAGCCAGGCCAGCAGTGGACGGCCGCCCTTGCGCCCGATCGCGTAGCCGATGGAGTCGCCGACGACGGCGCCGGCGGTCGCGCACGCGCCGAGGACGATCGGGTTGATTCCGGAGTGCTGGGAGGACAGCAGGGCCGCCGAGACCAGGACGATCTCGCCCGGCAGCGGGATGCCCAGGCTCTCCAGACCGATGACCAGCGCCACCACGGCGTAGACGGCTGCCGCGGGCACCGTGTCGAGCCACTCCTGGACGTGCAACGCCGATTCCTCCCGGTTCGTGACCCTTGGTTCTCCGTGTTCCCGGCGTGCGCCGCACGGGGGCGCACGCCGGGAAGCCTACCGGGTCAGCCGCTCGCGGGGCTGTCCCAGAGGTCGCACCGGTGCTCCTGGTGCACCGTGGCGCTGAGGGTGTTTCCTCCCTTGGACGCGGTCTTCAGGGAGAGGATCACGCCCGGGCCCGTGGGCATGGAGGGTTGTCCCGCGGCCCGCGGGACACCGTCTCGTACGAAGGACCCCCAGTAGTCGATCATCTGCCGCGACAGCGTCCTCTGCTCCGCGTCGAACGGGCTCTGCAGACCGAAGTGCTTGAAGAGGTACTGGATCTCGTTCACATGGGTCGCGCCGAAGTCGAAGTCCGTGTGCAGGTTGCGCAGGGACGCGAAGGGCGGCGAGGTGCGGTCCGCGAACTCGTACGAGTAGACCGGGCCGCGGGCGGCCAGCAGGCCGTCCAGCCGCAGGGCCGGGCAGCTGAACACCACGTCGCCCAGTGCGGTGGCGTAGGCGATCGTCGGCGTGGAGTAGTCCGACAGCGGGTAGCGCCGCAGCGCCTCCTCGCCGAAGTTCTGGCGCATCAGGTCGGGGTACTGCTCGGCCGTGACCGGCGTGCCGTTCAGATCGAAGTCGCTGAAGGCGAACAGCCTGCCCTCGTCCTTGTTCGAACCGTTGATCACCGGCACCCGGGACGCGGTCCCCTTCGCCATCGCCTGCTCCGGCTGCACCGGCAGGAACGCGCCGCCCGCCACCGGGCCCCAGTCGAAGTCGCCCTGGGCGTCGAGGATTTCGCGCGCCGACTTGCCGCGCAGACAGGCGACCGTCGTACAGCCGAGCTTCCTGGCGAAGTCGGCTCCTTCGGCCACCGCGTCGGCGTGCGCACGTGCGCCACAGTCGTCGTACGCCCCGCTCTCGATGACGCCCGCCCGGAACAGACCCTTCGCCGTCGGGGAGGCCAGCTGGGTACAGACCGAGCGGCCGCCCGCGGACTCGCCGGCGATGGTGACGCGGCCCGGATCGCCGCCGAAGCGGCCTATGTTGGCCCGCACCCAGCGCAGCGCGGCCTGCTGGTCGAGCATGCCGAAGTTGCCCGAGACCCCGTCGCGCGCCTCGCGGTCGAGGCCCGCCTCGGCGAGGAAACCCATCGCGCCCAGGCGGTAGTTGACGGTTACGACGACCGTTCCGGTCCGGCGCGCGAAGGTGTCGGGGACGACGTCCTGTCCGGCGCCCGCGGTGAGGCCTCCGCCGTGGAACCAGACCAGGACCGCGCGCCGTTCGGATCCGGAGGGGACGTACACGTTCACGTCGAGGCAGTCCTCGGTGTACGACGGCTGGTCGTATCCGGGATCCCAACTCGATGTCTGTACACACTTGTTGCCGAAGCCCTGCGCCGATCGCACCCCGCTCCAGGGGCGGACGGGCCGCGGAGCGCGCCAGCGGAGGCCGCCGACCGGCGGCTCGGCGTACGGGATGCCGAGGAACTGCCGTCCCTCGGCGGTGGTTTCACCATGCACCAGGCCGGCGTCGGTGCGAACGACGGGGTCGTGGGCCCGGGTTGCCGCCTGCGCCGCCGGGACGGGGGCGAGGAGTGCGGCCGCGAGGGCCGTCAGGGCGATGGTGACGTGTCGTATCACTTGCCCACCTCCACGCTTGCCCGCAGCCGCAGATCATGTGAGGACGCCCCGACCCACGCAGTGCGCCGACCGGTCCCGAGCACCCAATCGTGACGCTTCGGGTCCCATGAGGACAATGTGCGTGCGGCGACTTCCACGGTGACCCGGCGTCGCTCGCCCGCCCGCAGCGACAGCCGCTGGTAGCCGCCCAACACGCGCACCGCCTGGTCGAGTCCCAGGTCGGGTGAGCGCCCGACGTAGACCTGCGGGACCGCGACTCCCGTACGCCGTCCGGTGTTGCGCACGCCGAAGGACACCTCCAGGCCGTGTCGGGTCGGGCGCGCCCGCACGTCCTCGTAGACGAAGGAGGTGTACGACAGCCCGTGGCCGAAGGGGAACAGCGGGCGCACGCCTTCCGTGTCGTACCAGCGGTAGCCGACGTGGATGCCCTCCGAGTACTCCTCGGTGCCGTCGACTCCCGGGTAGCGGCGGGGGTTGTCGGCGACGGGATGGTGGTGGTCGTCGACCGGGAAGGACTGCGTGAGGCGGCCGCCGGGGTCGCACTCGCCGTACAGGACGGCTGCGGTGGCGGCCGCGCCCTCCTGGCCCGGGTAGTACATCTGGAGCACGGCGCCGGTGCGCCCGAGCCACGGCATCGACGTCGAGGACGAGGTGTTGAGGACGACGGTGGTGCGCGGGTTGGCCGCCGTGACCGCCTCGATCAGCTGCTCCTGGTGGCCGGGTAGGGCGAGGGTGGTGCGGTCGAGGCCCTCGGTGGCGTCCTCATAGGCGAACAGGACGACGTCACGGGCGACCTGCGCGGCCTTGACGGCCTCGGCGACGTCCTGGGCGCGGGTCGTGCCGGTGATCCGCCGCAGGCGGAACAGCAGACCGGAGGCTCCTCCCTGCGCGGTGATCTTGAGGGTGTGGGCGCCCTTGGCGAGGGTCAGGGTCTTGCGGCGGACGGACAGTCCGTCCGGGGCGGTCGAGACCAGCCCACCCGAGAAGTACTCGCCGTATCCGGCGGCCTGCGGGAACAGTTCGGTGCCGTCCAGCAGGACCTTGGGGCGTGCCGTGGGCGCGGAGGAGAAGTGCAGCACGAAGGTCCACTCGTCGGCGTCGGAGACGGTGAGCGTCCCGTCGTACGTCCAGATCTTGCCGACGCCGACCTGCTGGCCCTCGCTGTCGAAGGCGGGGCTGAGCGCGGAGGCCGGGATCGCCTTGCCGAACAGGTCCTCGCCGAGGGCGTAAGTGACCTTCGCGGCACGGGACTTGATGGCGTCGAGGGGGCTGTCCGCGTGGTCGGGCACCACGTGCGCGCTGCCGCCGCCGCTGACGAAGGGCAGGCTGCCGGTCGGGCCGATCACCGCGACCGAGCCGCCCGGGGACAGCGGGAGCGTGCGGTGTTCGTTGCGCAGGAGCGTGGCGCCCGCCTTGGCGACCTCCAGGGCGACGGCCGCGCCGGCCGCCGCGTCACGGGTGGGGCGTGCCGGGATGGTCCCGTCGAGCAGGCCGAAGCGGTCCATGACCGCGAGGATGCGGCGCACGGCGCGGTCGACATAGCGCTCGGCCACACTGCCGTTCTGCACGGCCGTCTTGAGCGCCGTGCCGAAGTAGGTGCCGTCGGGCATCTCCATGTCGAGGCCGGCGGTGAGAGCGGCGACCGTGCTGTGGGCGGCGAACCAGTCGGTCATCACCCAGCCCTCGAAGCCCCACCGGTCGCGCAGGATGTCGGTGAGCAGCGTCTTGTTCTCGCAGGCGAAGGTGGAGTTGACCTTGTTGTAGGCGCCCATGACCGCGCCGGTGCCGGCGTCGACGGCCGCCTCGAAGCCGCGCAACTCGATCTCGTGCATGGTCTGTTCGTCGACGAGCACGTCGATGGACATGCGGTCCTGCTCCTGGTTGTTCATCGCGTAGTGCTTGACGGTCGCGATGAGGTGCTCGCCCTGGATGCCGCCGATCTCCGCGGCGACCAGCTGCGAGGCGAGCAGCGGATCCTCGCTGAAGGTCTCGAAGTTGCGGCCCGCGTACGGGGTGCGGATGAGGTTGACCATCGGGGAGAGCAGGACGTCCTGGCCGAGGGCCCGGCCCTCGCGGCCGACCACCTGGCCGTAGCGGCGGGCGAGAGACGGGTCGAAGGCGGAGGCGAGCAGGACGGGGGCGGGCAGGGCGGTGGCGTGCGCGGTGACGCGGACGCCTGCCGGGCCGTCGGTCAGGCGCAGGGGCGGGATGCCGAGGCGTTTCACTCCGGGGACGTAGCCGGCCTGGCCGAGCGAGGCGGGGTCGGTGGCACCGTGCAGGAGGGAGATCTTCTCGTCGAGGGTGAGGTGGGCGATGAGGCCTTCCACGCGGGGGCCGGCCCCCGCCTCCGGTCTTGCCTGCGCGGACGCGGGAGGCGTGAGACCGCCGGTGGCCGCCGTGGCGACGGCGATCGCGCCGCCCATGAGGCGCAGGGCGGATCGCCGGGAGACAGTGTCGGACATGAGCCGTCACTCCTTCGGTGTGCGGGCACGACGATGTGAACCGCTGGGTGCCCCCCTCGGGGGGAGCGTGCGACGGCGCCGCGGGTGTTGTGTTCGGCTTCTGAACGCTCCTGCGCCAGAAGGCACTTGACGACCCGTTGGACATCACCGACGCGGCGGGAAAACTATGACCGGAGGTGACTCGTGTCAATCATGCGAACAGGAAACGGTGGAAACGCCGACAAGAAACGAAGACGGGGCCGCCCTCGGTGTAGGGCGGCCCCATCGGCGGTCCGGACCTCAGTGAAGCAGGGCGGTGAGTGGCGCCGTGACGGAGGAGACCGTGTCCCGTACGCCGGCGGGGACGGTCCCCACCTCGTCGAGCGGGGTCGGCCGGGTCTCGTGGCCGACCTGGGCCATCCGGGTCCCGTACCGCTCGCCCTGTCCGCGCTCCTTCGGCTTCTCGGGCTTGCCCCTCGGCGGCTCGGCAGCGCCGGGCGGCCGAGGGACACTCTGCCGAGGGCCCGGCTGCCCGGAAGGCGCACTCCCCTGTGGTGCGCCTTCCCGCTCCGCGCTCTCCGCGCCGCCGCCCACTTCGAGCACCCAGCGCTGCCCGGCCGCCCCGTCCCGCTCGGTGACGACGACGGCCCGCTTCTTCCCGGGGGCGACGAGCAGCCCCTTCCCGCCGCGCAGCAGCAACTCGCCGCGCACGGTGAGGTCGTAGCGCACCTCCCCCGCGTGTACGACACAACCGGCCAGGATCACCACGTGCTTGCCGGCGTCGGAGTCCAGACACAGGGTCGGGTCGACGCCGCTGCGGAGCAGGCCGTCGTCCTGGTACGACCACTGCTGGGACCCGGCTGCGGAGCAGGCCGCCAGCAGGGCCCGGGCCCCGGACACCGCCCGGCCGCCCTCGACGTCGAGGCAGAGGCCGGCGTGCGGGTTGCGGAGCCTGCCGCGGCCGACCTCGACGGGGCCTGGGGCCGAGGCGGGCGACGGTGAGCCGGCGGACTCGGTCCCGCCGACGGGCTTCGCGGGGGCGAGGGTGCTGCCGCTCGGTGCGCCCCAGGTGGCGTGCGGGGCCGGGACACCGTTGTCATCGGACCACCCCTTGGTCACGAGGACCGTCGCGAGAAGAGCGAGGGCGGTGACGCCGACGCCCACGGCGACGACCTTGGCCCGTCTGCCCGAGGGGACGGGGCGATGACGGCCGGTGCCGGTGAAGCGGGTGCCGCCCTGTCCGGGCCGTACCGCCCGGCCCCCGCCGCGTCCGGGGCGGGAGTCGAGGTAGCGCTGGGCGCCCCAGCCGAGCACGGTCTCGGCGAGGAGCACCCCGAGGCCGCCCTCGAAATGGCTGAGCTGCTCGGCGGCGTGCCGGCAGTAACGGCACTCCGTCAGATGCTGCTGGACATCCGGGAGCAGGGCGCCGCCTCTGCGGATCGGGACGTCGAGGAGGCGGTTGTAGAAGCGGCATTCCTTGCCGGGTGCGAGTTCCCGGTGGGCGCGTACGCAGCCCTGCCGGAATTGCTCGCGCGCCTGTTCAAGGGCGGCCGCCGCGGTGGGCGCGTCCACCCCCAACAGACCGGCGGGTATGGTTATGGGTTCGGCCTCGACCTCAGCGTGCCAGAGCAGGCATTGTGAGGCTCCCGGAAGGGCGCGGAATGCGCGCTCGGCGAGCTGCCGCCTTTCGGGCGTCACGGAGCGTGCGGCCCGCAGCCCGCGACCGCCGGTCGGTTTGCGGAGTTCCGGCAGCACGAGGGATATACGGTCGTCGGCCGCCCACTCCTTGACCGTGTCCCGTACGGCCATGAGGAGCTGTGGCCGCAGGGCTCCGCCGGTCGGCCGGTCGAGCACCCGGTGGAAGGCGGCGGCCGCGACCATCGACGCAGCACTCTCGGTGGTCGCCAGGCAGATGGCGGCGTACTCGCATGTCGCCCGCCAGTGCCGGGCCGGCAGCAGGGCGCCCGCCCGGACTCCCGCCGCACCCTGACCCAGCTGCGCGACGAGATTGCGGTCGGACTCGGCCGGCCCGGATCCGGGACGCGGCGGGTACGGCGGACGTGGGGGGTAGGGGGATGGCACAGAACCAAATTCCTTCCAAGCCGCAGGATCACATGCGGAATACGCGCGTCCACCGGAAAGCAGGTGCCTGATTGGTGCGTACCTATGCGGTGCCAGATCTCGGCCGCTATGGGGCCGCTCACTTTCGCACAATTGGCGCACAGGAAACAAGGAGTTCGAGTGACCCAAGTTCAAAACGGGGAAACTTCAGATAAGTTACCGGCGGTATCCGCACCGGTATTCGAAAATCAGCGGTCGAGAGGCCTCAACTTGTGTGCGCGCAAAGGTGGTTGGCACACGAAATCTCCAACTTCTGGTGCCCGTCGCCGGACGCACAGGAATCTCCGAAGTTCCTCTCGGGAAGCTCTCATCCCCGCGGGTCAGCATGGGCCGCATGATCGCCCCCCACTCTTCGAGCGCCCCCGTCCCCACCACCCGCACGGTCACCAAGGCCGTCGTCCCGGCCGCCGGCCTCGGCACCCGCTTCCTGCCCGCGACCAAGGCGACGCCCAAGGAGATGCTGCCGGTCGTCGACAAGCCGGCCATCCAGTACGTCGTCGAGGAGGCCGCCGCGGCCGGTCTGGACGACGTCCTCATGGTCACCGGCCGGCACAAGCGGGCCATCGAGGACCACTTCGACAACGCCTTCGAACTGGAGCAGGCACTCGCCGCGAAGGGAGACGCCGTACGCCTGGACGCGGTACGCGACCCGGCCCGGCTGGCCAACATCCACCACATCCGCCAGGGCGAGCCCCTCGGCCTCGGCCACGCCGTCCTGTGCGCCCGCCGCCACGTCGGCGACCAGCCCTTCGCCGTCCTGCTCGGCGACGACCTGATCGACCCGCGCGAGACACTGCTCAGCCGGATGCTGGACGTCCGCGACCAGTACGCGGGCAGTGTCGTCGCCCTCATGGAGGTGCCGCCGGAGCAGATCCACCTCTACGGCTGCGCGGCCGTCGAGGCGACCGGCGAGGACGACGTGGTGCGGGTCACCGGCATGGTCGAGAAGCCCTCGCGCCAGGACGCGCCCAGCGCCTACGCCGTCATCGGCCGCTACGTCCTGGACCCGGCCGTCTTCGACGCTCTCGAGCGCACCCCGCCGGGCCGCGGCGGCGAGATCCAGCTGACCGACGCCCTCCAGGAACTGGCCGCGGGCGGCACGGTGCACGGCGTCGTCTTCGACGGCCTGCGCTACGACACCGGCGACAAGGCCGACTATCTGCGCACCGTCGTCCGGCTGGCCTGCGACCGCGACGACCTCGGCCCCGAATTCGTGTCGTGGCTCAAGGAGTTCGTCGCGGGACTGGAGGGCGGCGCGGACAGCTCCCGCCGGCGATTCGCCGCCTGACGACACGGCCTCGCCGACCGACGGCACGGCAAGGGCCCGAGGGGCGACGACGACCCCCGGGCCCCCACGCTCGATCGCCGCTCAGCCGTTGGGCCGCAGCGTCCATACGACGGTCATCTCGCCGGTGACGGCACCGTCCCCACGACGGATCTCGATCGCCACCGGGAACTCGGGGCGTTCCCCCGCGTCCAGCTCCGCGACGACATCGGCGACCGGGCGACCGAGGGTCGCGGTGGCCGTGACGGGCCCCATCGCCAGCTTCTTGTACGCGATCTCGGCGCGCACGGCGAGCGGCACGGCCCGCGAGAGCTGCTCCCCGAACGCGGCCAGCACGATCGTGCCGCTCGCGGTCTCCCCGAGCGTGAACAACGCACCGGCGTGCGGCCCGCCGACGTGGTTGTGGAACTCGCCCTGGTCCGGCAGGGTCACCACGGTCTTCTCCGGCGTGGTCTCCACGAACTCGAGCTTCATGGTCCGGGCCATCGGCACGGTGGCGGCGAGCATCTCGCCGATGGACATCTGGTCTGCGCTCATGACGGGAATGTTACCCACGAGTAGCCGCGAGTGGCCAGATCCGTGCGGTGTCGGCAGGATCACGGGCCTGGCTCGGAACGAGTCATGAGCATGGCGCGGAAACGGTTTGGCAGGCGACTGTGCCGCCGGGGACAGTCGTCCGGTGACGTCCCCCGCCGACTCCTCCGAGCACCGCGGCCGCCCCGCCTGGACGGGCCGCAACTACGGCCTCCTGACCACCGCGGCGGTGATCACCGGCCTCGGCGCGAACGGCGCCCTGATCGCCTCGGCGTTCGCCGTACTGGAGGCGGGCGGCGACGGCGGTGACGTGGGTCTGGTGGCCGCCTCCCGCACGCTGCCGCTGGTGGTGTTCCTGCTGATCGGCGGCGCGGTCGCGGACCGACTGCCCCGCCACCGCGTGATGGTGGCGGCCAACGCCCTCAACTGCCTGTCCCAGGCGGCCTTCGCCGCACTCGTGCTCGCCGGGCATCCGCAGCTGTGGCAGATGATGCTGCTGACCGCGCTCGGCGGCACCGGCCAGGCGTTCTTCAGCCCGGCGGCCGAGGGCATGCTGATGTCGTCGGTCCGAGGGGAGCACGCCGGCCGTGCCTTCGCCATGTTCCGGATGGCGACACAGGGGGCGGCCCTCGGCGGGGCCGCGCTCGGCGGCGCGATGGTCGCCGCGGTCGGGCCGGGCTGGGTGCTCGGGGCGGACGCGGCGGCCTTCGCGATCGCCGGCGCGCTGCGGGCCTTCCTCGACGTGAGCCACGTCCCGCCGCGCGAACCGGGCGGCGGGATGCTCGCCGACCTGCGCGAGGGCTGGCGTGAGTTCCGGGGGCGGCCCTGGCTGTGGGGTATCGTCGTGCAGTTCTCGATCGCCAACGCGGTGCTCGGCGCCGCCGACGCGGTCTACGGCCCGCTGGTCGCCCGCGACGCCCTGGGCGGCGCCGGCCCCTGGGGCCTGGCCCTCGGCTTCTTCGGCGCGGGCACGGTGGCCGGCGCCCTCCTGATGACCCGCTGGAAACCACACCGCCTGCTCCTCGCGGGCACCCTGTGCGTCTTCCCGATGGCCCTCCCGTCGGCCGCACTCGCCGTGCCGGTGCACCTCGGCGTCCTGTGCGCGGTGATGCTCCTGGCCGGGACGCTGGTGGAGGTGTTCGGGGTGAGTTGGATGACCGCGTTGCATCAGGAGATACCCGAGGAGAAGCTCTCGCGGATCTCGGCCTACGACTGGTTCGGGTCGATCGCCCTGATGCCGCTCGCCACGGCATTGGCGGGCCCCGCCGAGGAGGCGTTCGGGCGGACGGCGTCCCTGTGGGGCTGTTCGGCGCTGGTCGTGGTGGTGACGGCGGCGGTGCTGAGCGTGCCGGACGTACGCAACCTGCGCCGTCGTACCGAGGAAGTGGCCGTGGCGAGCCGCTCAGCCGATGCCGAACGCCCCGTCGGGGGGCTCGGGTGACGGTACGGCGTCCTCGTCCCGGACGGGTCGCGCGCCGCCGATGAACTCCCGTATGTCTTGGCCGTGTTCGACCCGGGCGGGAAAGGCGTCCGCGGCGGTGAGCCGGGCCAGGGCGGCCGTGTCGACCGGGTGGTGCGAGGCGACCAGGACGGCGTTGCCGAACCGCCGCCCCCGCAGCACCGCCGGCTCGGCGATCAGCACCAGCTCCTCGAACTCCTCCGCGAACGTGGCGAGTTGGGAGCGAAGGAAGCCGAAGGGCGCGGCATCCGCCAGGTTGGCCAGATAGACGCCGTTCTCACGCAGCACCCGTCCCGCCTCACGGGCGTAGTCGAGGGAGGTGAGGTGGGCCGGGACCCGGGACCCGCCGAAGACGTCGGCGACGACCACGTCCGCGGAGTCGGAGGGGGCGGCTTCCAGCCAGGCACGGGCGTCGGCGGTGTGCAGCGCGATACCGGAGCCGTCCGGCAGCGGCAGCTGCTCCACGACCAGCTCCAGCAGTCCCCGGTCGGCCTCGACGACGTCCTGCCGGGACCCGGGCCGGGTCACCGCGAGGTACCGGGGGAGCGTGAGCGCACCACCACCGAGATGCAGCGCGTCCAACGCCCGCCCCGGCTCGTCGACGATGTCCAGCACATGCCCGAGCCGCCGCGCGTACTCGAACTCCAGATACGCCGGCTCGTCCAGATCGACGTACGACTGCGGCGCC
This sequence comes from Streptomyces sp. NPDC001617, assembly GCF_053596855.1. Classification (NCBI taxonomy): domain Bacteria; kingdom Bacillati; phylum Actinomycetota; class Actinomycetes; order Kitasatosporales; family Streptomycetaceae; genus Streptomyces; species Streptomyces sp. NPDC001617. Next base: position 75,638 of record NZ_JBSFHA010000004.1, on the reverse strand, counting down.
CCGTCGACCGTGAGCAGCCAGGCCCGCTTGCGGTCGACGTCGGGCATCAGCTTGGCGGTGCCGTGGTCGACGTCACGGGTCACGGGTATGGGCTCGGTCACGACTCCATTGTGGGGCACCGCAGTGCCGCCCAGGGGGCGCGGGGCCGCATCGATGTGCGGCTCCGCCGCGTGGGCGCGACCGGCCACAACGGACCCGCAGTCCCCCACGCACCTGAGCCCCCCTCACACAAGGGCCGTGACAGTCCCCGCCCCCACGGTCCGACCGCCCTCACGGATGGCGAACCCGAGCCCCGGCTCCAAGGGAACGTCACGCCCCAGCTCAACGGTCATCATCACCGTCTCCCCGGGCCGCACGACCCCCACCTCACCGAGGTCCACGTCACCGACCACATCCGCGGTCCGGATGTAGAACTGCGGCCGATAGCCGGAGACCACGGCCGTCGTACGACCGCCCTCACGCGCCGACAACACATACACCTGCGCCGAGAACCGCCGACTGGGCACCACACTCCCCGGCGCGGCCACCACATGCCCGCGCCGGACCGCGTCCCGAGGCACTCCCCGCAGCAGCAGCGCCACGTTGTCCCCGGCCTGCGCCTCCTCCATCGGCTTGCCGAAGGTCTCCAGACCGGTGACCACGGTCTCGACCTCGGCGCCGAGCACTTCGACCCGGTCGCCCACCCGGACGACACCCCGCTCCACGGCACCCGTCACCACGGTCCCCCTGCCGGTGATGGTGAGCACGTTCTCCACCGGCAGCAGGAACGGCGCGTCCAAGTACCGCTCCGGCATGGGCACATACGTGTCCACGGCGTCGAGCAGCGCCTCGATGGACGACGTCCAGCGCGGGTCGCCCTCCAGGGCCTTCAGCCCGGAGACCCGTACGACGGGTACCCCGTCGCCGCCGTAGCCGTGCGCGGTGAGCAGCTCACGGACCTCCAACTCGACCAGTTCGACGAGCTCCTCGTCCGCCGCGTCGGCCTTGTTCAGGGCCACGACCACGTGGTCGACGCCCACCTGCCGGGCGAGCAGGACGTGTTCGGCGGTCTGCGGCATGATCCCGTCGAGCGCCGAGACGACGAGGATCGCCCCGTCGAGCTGCGCGGCGCCGGTGACCATGTTCTTGACGTAGTCGGCATGGCCCGGCATGTCCACGTGCGCGTAGTGGCGGGTGTCCGTCTCGTACTCGACGTGCGCGATGTTGATGGTGATGCCGCGGGCCGCCTCCTCCGGGGCGCGGTCGATGCGGTCGAACGGCACGAAGGTGCCGGTGCCGCGCTCGGCGAGGACCTTGGTGATGGCGGCGGTCAGGGTGGTCTTGCCGTGGTCGACATGGCCCATGGTGCCGATGTTGAGATGCGGTTTGGTGCGTACGTATGCCGTCTTGGGCATGGCTGAGTACCTCGAAGCCTCTGTGTGGAAGAGCTGGGGACCCCAAGGACTCGCCGACCCTCCCCTCGCGGGGTCCGCCGGACATTCCGGAGAGGGTCAGCTTCGGGCGCCGTCGACAGCGGCCAGGAGGATCGGGACGGCAGCCTTCGGTGCATCCGCGACCGCGGATGCTGCGAGGACGAAGGCGTACCGGAACATGTCGCCGATCATCGCCGACGCTCTGCCCGGCGTCGAATGGTTTTCCGCGCTACGGCAGTTCAGGCCCGCCCCGCCCGCCTCAGGCCCCGATGTTCTTCAGCGCCTCCCGCACCGACAGCGGCGCGAACCGCCCCCGCTCACGCGCCAGGAACGCCCGTACGGCCTCCGGGTCGGTCTTGGCGTACTCCCGCAGCGCCCAGCCGATGGCCTTGCGGATGAAGAAGTCGGGGTGCCCGGACTGGCGCAGGCAGTAGGTGAACAGGCGCTCGGTGTCGGTGCGTTCCTTGTAGCGCAGCTGGTGGAGCAGCGCGGTACGGGCGATCCACAGGTCGTCGTCGACGATCCAGGCGTCCATGTCCGCCGTGAGCGCCGGGTCGGCCGCGACCAGGGCGCCCACGACGTGGGCGGCGAGGAGGTCGACGGTGTCCCACCAGGAGACGGTGGCCACGAGGTGGCGGGCCACCGGCAGGAAGCCGGACGAGCACACGCGCGCGTGGCGGCGCAGATAGTCCACGGCGAAGTACTGGTACTCGCGCTCGGGCAGCCGCCAGCAGCGCAGCGCGATCGCGGTGCAGTCGGCCTCGTCGGGGCGGGGCAGGCCCTCCATGACGGTGCGGGACAGGGCACGGCGCACAGGTGTGGTGAGGCCGAGGAAAGGGGCCACGTCCTTCATGTACGCGCGCGTCGGCGCGGCCCGCTCCGGGTCGGCCGCGGCGGCGTACGTGACGGTGAGCCGATCCAGCACGGTGTCGGCGAGTGTGCTGAAGGGCACGTCCAGAATATCCGTACCTGTGACGCTCATGAGACGAACCATACGGCGATCACATATATCAATCCGTTACTGTCACGGGATGCTCGATGCCACCACCCGCTCTGGGGGCACCGCCACGGCCTCTCCCCGGGCCGCCGCCACGGAGTTCGCCGTCGCCCTGCCCGTGCCCGTCCCGATGGGCCCCGGCGCGCGCTTCACGCGCGTGCTGCTCTCGCCATGGTCGCGGCTGTCGCTGCTGATCGCCCTGCTCGCCGCCGCTGCCACGACGGTGCTGCTCTTCGAGCCGCAGCGGCTGCTGGCGGACGGCTGGCCGCCGCAGCTCGGCGGAGCCGCGGCGGCCGTCGTGTTCGCGGGGGCGTACGGGCTGTGCACGGTGGCGTTCGTGCCGCGGCCGCTGCTGAACCTCGCCGGGGGCGCGCTGTTCGGCTCCCAGGTGGGCATCGGCACGACCCTGGCGGGCACGGTCCTCGGGGCCGGTCTCGCCTTCGGCCTGGGCCGGGTGCTCGGGCAGGACGCGCTGCGACCGCTGCTGCGGGGGCGGTTGTTGAAGGCCGCGGACGGGCAGCTCAGCCGGCACGCCTTCCGCTCGATGATGGCGGCCCGGCTCTTCCCCGGAGTGCCGTTCTGGGCGGCCAACTACTGTGCCGCCGTCTCCAGGATGGGCTGGGTGCCCTTCCTGGTCGCGACGGCGCTCGGATCGATCCCGAACACCGCCGCGTATGTCGTCGCCGGTGCGCGCGCGTCGTCTCCGACGTCGCCGGCCTTTCTGATCGCGATGGCCTGCATCGCCCTGCCGGCCTTGGTGGGGACGGTGCTGGCGTGGCGGAAGCGGCATCATTTGCGCGGCTGAGGGTGCCACGCATTGCCGGTTGGCGTCTGCGGGTTCGTTGAGGCTGGTCGCGCCAGAGAATGGGCGTTGGCCTAGAGCCCTTCCAGAATCATCGCGTTGGCCAACCCACCCGCCTCGCACATCGTCTGCAAGGCGTAACGGGCACCCCGCTCCCGCATCGCGTGCACGAGTGTCGTCGTCAGCCGGGTGCCGCTCGCGCCCAGCGGATGCCCGATCGCTATCGCGCCGCCGTGCACGTTGACCTTGGCCAGGTCGGCGCCCAGCTCCTGCTGCCAGGCCAGCACGACGCTGGAGAAGGCCTCGTTGACCTCGAACAGGTCGATGTCGGCGAGGGTGAGGCCGGCCCGGTGCAGGACCTTCTCCGTGGCCGGGATGACGCCCGTGAGCATCAGGAGCGGGTCGGAGCCGGTGACGGCGAAGCTGTGGAGGCGGGCCAGTGGGCGCAGGCCGAGGCGGGCCGCCGTCTCGCTGGACGTGATGAGGACGGCGGAGGCGCCGTCGTTGATGGGGCTGGCGTTGCCCGCGGTGATGTTCCACTCGATCTGCGGGAAGCGCTCTGCGAAGCCGGGGTCGTAGTAGGCGGGCTTGAGGCCGGCGAGGATCTCGGGAGTGCTGCCGGGCCGTATGCACTCGTCGCGCACGAGGCCCTCCAGGGGTGCCGTCTCCGCGTCGAAGAGGCCGGCGTCCCAGGCCGCCGCCGCCTTGTGGTGCGAGGAGAGCGCGAAGTCGTCCAAGGCCTCGCGGGTCATGGACCACTTCGTGGCGATGAGTTCGGCACTGATGCCCTGCGGGACCAGGCCCTCCGGGTAGCGCCGGGCGACACCGGGCCCGAACGGGTCGGTGCCGGGGAGCACGGCCGAGCCCATCGGCACGCGCCCCATGGACTCCACCCCGCAGGCGACGACCAGGTCGTACGCCCCCGCGAGCACGCCCTGCGCCGCGAAGTGCACCGCCTGCTGCGAGGAGCCGCACTGGCGGTCCACCGTGGTCGCGGGCACCGCGTCGGGGAAGCCCGCCGACAGGACGGCCTGCCGGGTGATGTTGACCGACTGCTCGCCGACCTGGGTGACCGTGCCTCCGATGACGTCGTCGATCAGCGCCGGGTCGACACCGGAGCGTTCGACGAGGGTGCGCAGGGTGTGGGCGAGGAGCTCGACGGGGTGGACGTGCGCGAGGGCGCCGTTCGGCTTGCCCTTGCCTATCGGGGTGCGTACGGCTTCGACGATCACTGCGTCACGCATGGTGCGGGCCTCCACGACTTCGCGAGTACGACGACTACCGGTGAGTAGGAAATCCAAACTCACCATAGCCCTGCGAGTTGGAAAATCAAACCCTCACCTAGACTGGGCGTCATGGCCGCCCCCAAAGACCCGCGCCCCTGTTCCATCGCCGACGCCCTGGCACTCGTCGGCGAGAAGTACTCGCTGCTCGTCCTGCGGGAGGTGTGTCTGGGCAACGGCCGCTTCGACCAGCTGGTGCGCAACATCGGCGCCCCGCGCGACATCCTGGCCGCCCGGCTGCGCCGGCTCGTCGAGGCGGGGATCCTGACCAAGCGCGTCTACAGCGAACGGCCGCGGCGCTTCGAGTACCGGCCGACGCAGGCGGGTCTGGAGCTGGAGCCGGTCCTGATGACCCTCAAGGAGTGGGGCGACCGCCATCTCCGGGGCGGTGTCGAGCTGCCCATGGTGGTCGAGCACCGCTGCGGCAACGAGCTGATCCCGGTCGTCACCTGCCAGGCCTGCGGCGACCCCGTCCGCCACGAGGACCTGACGGCCCATCCGCAGACCGAGGGGTGGACCGTTTCGGGGCCGACGGCGGCCTGATCGCCGCGGCCCTCGTGTCAGCGACAACTCCGCGAGCAGTGGGAATCGTTCTCGTTTCCGCTGTGACTCTTCCCCTGTCGGCAAGCCCTTTCCCGGGGCGCGCTCATGTCCGCATGGGCACGGTGTTCCTCGCCGCCGGGCTCACCGCACCGGTCTGACGGTCAGTCGCCCTTGTAGACGTCCAGCCGCCCGCACATCCCGAACTTCCCGTACGCAGCGGGCTGTTCGGCCCGTACCACGGCGTCGGCCAGGTGACCCGCATCGCCTTGTTCGAGGCGGCCCAGCTGCTCCCCCGTGGCAGCTGAGGCGGCCTCGGCACCCCGGCGCCAGCGCTCGCGCCACTCGGCGAGCCGGGGTCGTACCAGTGCCGCGGCGGCGCGGTGGAAGGCGGCCAGCGGCTCGGGGCCGTCGGCCTCGCGCAGGGCGCGGTAGCCCTCCAGGGCGAGGTCCCGGCGGGCGCGGGCCACCCGGGCCTGCTCCTCCTCCGGCGCGTCCGTCGGGATCGTGGTCGCGGCGGCGTATGTCTCCGGGTCGGTCAGGTACCGCGGCGGCAGCGTCAGGACCGCGTCGCCCGCCTCCGGCAGACCGCTGTTCTGCATCAGGACGGTGATGCGCAGGTCGTCCTCGTTGACCAGGCGGTGGATGGTGCCCGGCGTGAACCAGGCGACCGTGCCGGGTACGAGGGGCGTGACCTCGTACCCGGACGTCGTGAGGGTCTGCACCGCGCCACGGCCGCCGGTGACGACGTACGCCTCCGAACAGGTCAGGTGCAGATGGGGAGTTCCGCCGCAGACGCCGTCGGCGGCGGGCCAGTCGTAGACGGAGAGGTGCGAGACGGCGACGCCGCCCGGCAGTCCCGTGAAGTCTTCGGCGCTCACCATGGGTGTGCCTCCAGGTACTTGGCGATCCCCTCCCGCTCCCAGGCTCCGTCGGCCACGACGACGCGGTAGCGGCGGGTGAGGGTGTCGCCGGGGGCGAGTTCCAGTTCGTCGTAGAACGCCCAGGAGGGGGCCACGGCGGCGAACGGCTCGTTGCGGACGAACCAGTGGGCGGGGTGGGTCCCTTGGACACCGAGGTGGTCGTTCTCGGGGGCGTGGACGAAGACGAGGGTGGCGTGGCCGTCGGTGCCGTCGTGCTCGCCGGAGTAGGCGAGCCAGGGCGCCTGTTCGCCCATCAGGCCGGGGCCCTCGGACTCGGGGCCGATGATCCGGCCGTCCCGGAAGGCGCGCGGGCCGCGCCAGAACAGGCCGGTGTAGCCGGCGAGTTCACGGCCGGCGGTGGTCGGGCTGCCGAAGTGCAGCGGCTCGTCACGGCGGTTGGTGACGGCACTCGTCCAGGTCAGCGCCCAGGAGCCGGACTCCCGGTCGACGTCGTGGATCTCGATCCGGCGCTCCTCGTCGGCCCACAGTTCGCCGCTGTACGGATGCCAGGTGAGCCGTTCCGCGATGACGGCCCGGTCCTCATGGACCTCCACCTCGTCGAAGCCGATGTGCGCCATCGAGCCGACGCGCTCCGGGAGTTGCAGGTACCCCTCGCCGTGGATGTACGAGTTGCCGCCCCACAGGTTGGCACCCGACAGGTGCGAGGCCGTCAGCTGGAGGCCCTTGTGCCAGCGGTGGTCGTTGGGGCGGTAGTCGGTGACGACGTCGCCGGCCAGGGTGCGCAGGGGGTGGATGTACGGCTTCGGGGACTCCCAGGCCGCTTCGGGGGCGTAGACATAGCTCAACAGCTCCACACCGGTGGACGGTTCGGTGATCGTGATCCGGTCGCCGTGGGCGTGGACGAGACGCAGGCCGGTCATGCGGACACCTCCTCGGCAGCGGTCGGAGCCCAGCCGGGCGCGTTGCCGTGCATCGCCGTGTAGAACGGGTCACCGGGGCCGATCTCGCCGGCCTTCACCGTCACGTCCGTGAACGCCGACTTGTACAGTGCGGCGATCAGCTCCAGGCTCGTCCGCCCGTCCGCTCCGCTGCTGCGCGGCCGCTCCGCCGCCCGCATGCTCGCGACCAGCTCCCGCAACTGCTCCAGATGCGAACTGGGCACGTCCGCGCCGAAGTCCCGCCAGGCGGCGGCCTCGTCACCGGGCACGTCCGGGGCCGGCGTGATGCGCCAGTTGGCGTTGCTGTGGCCGTACAGATGGGTGAGCTCGACGCTGGCGCGCTCGCAGTCGATGCGGATGCGGCTGACCTCGTCCGGGCTGAGGACACTGTTCACGATCGTCGCCAGGGCGCCGTTCTCGAAGCGGACCAGGGCGGTCGACACGTCCTCGGTCTCCACGTCGTGCACCAGCCGCCCGGCCATCGCGCGCACCTCGCTCCACGGGCCGAGCAGGTCGAGGAGGAGGTCCATCTGGTGGATGCCGTGCCCCATCGCGGGGCCGCCGCCCTCGGTCGCCCAGCGGCCGCGCCAGGGCACGGCGTAGTAGGCGGTGTCGCGGTGCCAGGTGGTCTGGCAGTGCGCGACGAGCGGCCGGCCCACGGCCTTCTCGGCGAGCAGGCGTCGTACGTGCTTCGAACCCGAGCCGAAGCGGTGCTGGAAGACGATCGAGGCGTACGGACCGCCGTCCTTGCCCTCCTCGGCCTCCACGGCGTCGAAGTCGGCGAGCGTCGGCACCGGCGGCTTCTCGCACCACACCCAGGCCCCGGCGCGCAGCGCGGCGATGGTCTGGTCGCGGTGCAGGGTCGGCGGGGTGCAGATGCTCACCAGGTCGGGGCGCTGCTCGCGCAGCATCTGCTCCAGGTCGGTGTACGCGTGCGGGATCCCGGTCGCCCGGCAGAACTCCTCGACGGCGGTGGCATCGATGTCAACGGCTGCTACGACCTCCGTCTCACCCTCCTCCGCCAGCCTGGCCAGCGCGGGCAGGTGCGAGCCCCGCCCGATGGCGCCGATGCCGACGAGAGCGGCCCGGATGCGGCGGCCGGCGAGCGGGGTGGAGGGGGTCGGGGACGTCCCGGGCTGGGTCTCGGGCGTGGACATGGACGCGATCAGCACTCCTCCGCAAACGACGAGCCACGAGGAGGGGCAGCTAGCAAGCGCTTTCTCCTTCCAGCAACGTAAGCTCCGTCCCCGCACAAGGTCAACCACCCGACACCCGGGGCGGGAGATGGCCTGCGACTCAGAGGCGTGAGGAGTGATCGCCGCCCGGGCTCGCCCGGGCTCGCCGGTGCCCGTGGAACCCCTGTGCCGGGGCCGCCGTCGCCGGACGCTAGGCTGCTTTGCACACCCGTGATCAGCACGCCCGGCGGCGTGACGTTCCGTCGCGCCCGCGACGACGAGCACTTGGACGCCGTACCTCCATGTCTTGGTTTGAATCCCTCATCCTCGGGCTCGTCCAGGGGCTGACCGAGTTCCTTCCCGTCTCCTCCAGTGCGCATCTGCGGCTGACCGCGGCCTTCTCGGGCTGGAAGGACCCGGGAGCGGCCTTCACGGCGATCACGCAGATCGGCACGGAGGCGGCGGTACTGATCTACTTCCGCAAGGACATCGGGCGGATCGTCTCGGCATGGTCGCGGTCGCTGGTCGACAAGGACATGCGGGCGGACCACGACGCCCGGATGGGCTGGCTGGTGATCGTCGGCTCGATCCCGATCGGTGTGCTGGGACTGCTGTTCAAGGACCGGATCGAGGGACCCTTCCGCGATCTGCGGATCACCGCGACCATGCTGATCGTCATCGGTGTCGTGATCGGCGTCGCCGACCGGCTGGCGGCCCGGGACGAGACGGGCGGGCGGCACCGGGCGCCCAAGCAGCGCAAGACGCTGGCGAACCTGGGCGTGAAGGACGGCCTGATCTACGGCCTGTGCCAGGCGGCGGCGCTCGTCCCGGGCGTCTCCCGCTCCGGCGCGACGATCAGCGGCGGCCTGTTCATGGGTTACAAGCGTGAGGCCGCGGCCCGCTACTCCTTCCTCCTCGCGATCCCCGCGGTGCTGGCGTCCGGCCTGTTCGAGGTCAAGGACGCGATGGAGAGCGACCATGTGTCTTGGGGGCCGACGCTGTTCGCGACGGTGATCGCCTTCGCCTGCGGTTACGCGGTGATCGCGTGGTTCATGAAGTTCATCTCGACCAAGAGCTTCATGCCGTTCGTCTGGTACCGGATCGCGCTCGGCATCGTGATCTTCGCCCTGGTGACGGCGGGTGTGCTGAGCCCGCACGCGGCGGAGTCGGCGGACTGACCTACCCGGTGGGCAGGGTGAGCGCCCAGGGTTCGGGCTCGATCCGGGCGCCGTTGGCCACGTAGGCGATGGTGCGGTACCAGCCGGCGAGGACCAGGAACTCCAGGGCCTCGGGCTCGTCGAGGTGCCGGCGCAGGGCGGACCAGGTGGCGTCGGTCAGCCGTGCGGTGTCATGCAGTTCGTCGACGGCCCGGAGGAGCGCCGTCTGACGAGGGGACCAGGCCGGGTCGTCGGGTGTGCCGTCGGCGGTGAGGGTCGCCTGGTGGGGTGCGAGACCGGCGACTTCGGCGTACGCCGCCATGTGGACGCCCCATTCGTAGGCGCAGTCGGCGCGGGCGCAGACGCGGGCGATCACGAGTTCGCGGTCGGCGTCGGAGAGGTGGCCGTGGACGAGGAGGCCGGCGCCCAGCGCGCGCATGCGGGAGGCGAGTTCGGGGTGGCGTTCCAGGACCTTGAAGAGCATCAGGGGTTCGCGGTCGACGCCGGGTGGCATCCAGCGCTGCAGGGCGCGGTCGGTTTCGGGTGAGTAGGGCGGCGCTACGCCGTCGATGCGCTGCTTCATGCCGACCGACTCTTGCGCTTCTGAAATCGAAGCGCAAGAGTGGGGACGGAAGAAGGCGCGTACGGAGGAGGTCACTTGGACTCGGCCCCCACCCCCGGCCGCCCGGTCCGCGGTTCCAGCACCGGCCGTCCCGTCATGGCGGCCCTGGATCTGCTGGGCCGGCGCTGGACGCTGCGCGTGATCTGGGAACTCCACCAGCACGGCGGCCCGATCGGCTTCCGCGACCTCCAGCGCCGATGCGACGGCATGTCGTCCAGCGTGCTGTCCACCCGCCTTACCGAGCTGCGCGAGGCCGCCGTCGCCGCACCGACGTCCGACGCGACCTGGCAGCTCACCCCATTGGGAGCCGACCTGGTGACGGCGATGGGACCACTGCTGGACTGGTCCCGGGTGTGGGCCGAGCGGCAGCGGTGAGGCCACGCGACCTGACCCGGCAATGCGCCCGCGTCGCGGGTTCGACAGTGACGTGCACGGGGGGCCGCCTGGGCCAACACCTCTACGCCATACGGGAGTTCCACCGCGGAACGAACCGGCGCGGATGGTGTGCAGTCGCCTGGAGCGACTGACTTACCAGTCAGTGACAGCGGGCGTGATCATGGAACCGTGACCAATGACATACGGGATGAGTAGCCGCTCGGTAGCGCAGTGTCAGTGCTTGCCCCTAGGCTTGTCGGCATGTCCCCCGATTCCATGGCCTCTGGTTCCGTGCGGTCTGCTGCCGAAGTCAACGAGCAGATCCGGGCGCTGTGGCTGCGTGCGGGCGGCTCGCTGTCGCCCCAGGAGCGCGCGGAGTACGAGCTGCTGGTGGTCGAGTGGGCGGCGGCCATCCGGGGCCACGTCGTCAAGGCGGCCTGAAGCGGCCGGCCCGGGATTCCCGGCATGGAGCACCTGGAGAGCGTCCCCGCCCAGCGCGGCCTCGTCATCTTCCTGAACGGCACGTCCAGTTCGGGCAAGTCCAGCATCGCGGCCGAGCTGGTGCGGGTCCTTGAGGAGCCGTACTTCCATATGCCGGTCGACGTGTTTCATGCCATGCGATCCCGTGTGCCGATTCCGCCGGACCAGTTGGACACCGTTCTGCACCGGACCTGGCAGGGCTTCCACCGCGCGGTCGCCGGCATGGCCGCCGCCGGCAACAACATCGTCGTGGACCATGTGTTGAGCGCGGAGTGGCGACTGAAGGACTGTCTGTCGGTCCTCGTCCCGGAGGATGTGGTGCTCGTCGGGGTGCACTGCCCCGTCGAGGAGTTGGAGCGCCGTGAGCGCGAGCGCGGTGACCGGCCGCCGGGCCTCGCCGCCCGCCAGCTGAAGCAGGTGCACGCACACGGCCGTTACGACGTCGAGTGCGACACCGCCGCGGAGACCGCGCGTGAATGCGCCCTGCGCATCAAGGAGTTCCTGCCGAACCGGCCGAGGCCGACCGCGTTCGAGCGGCTGCGGGCCGGCCACGGCTGAGCCTGGACACCGATGGCCGCCCACGGCCGAGGCCCGACACCGGGCGACCATCCGCGCCGAGCCTCAGGACCCACCCAAACCTTGCGCCCAGGACGGCCACTCACGCCCACCTGTAACCCTCCGCCCAGGACGGCCACTCACCGCCCACCCGCCACCCGCAAAACCGCCCCTGTCGCATACGAAGCCTCCGGCGACATCAGCCACGCGATGGCCGCGGCGATCTCCTCGGGCTGCCCCGGCCGCCGTAGCGGAATCGCCTCGGCCATACGGTGAGCCCGGTCCGGGTCGCCCATCGCGGCGTGCATGTCGGTGTCGATCGCGCCGGGCGCGACCGCGTTGACGCGGATGCCGTCCGGGCCGAGTTCCTTGGCGAGGCCCACGGTCAGCGCGTCGACGGCCGCCTTGGTCGCCGCGTAGTGGACGTACTCCCCGGGGCTGCCGAGCGTGGCCGCGCCCGAGGACACGTTCACGATGACGCCGCTCCCCCGCGCCGTCATGAGCTGGGCCGCACGGCGCGAACACAGCAGCGTGCCCAGGAGGTTGACGTCCACGACCCGGCGCAGGGTCGCCGTGTCCGTGTCGGCGAGGCGGCCCAGCAGGCCGGTCACGCCCGCGTTGTTCACCAGCCCCGTGATCGGGCCGAGTTCGCGTTCCGCCGTCTCGAAGAGGCGCTCGACGTCGGCCTCGACGGCCGTGTCCGCCCGCACCGCGACGGCACGGCGGCCGAGCTTCCGCACCCCCTCCGCCACCGCCTCCGCGGCCTCGGCGTCGTGGACGTACCCGACCGCCACGTCATGCCCCTCCGCCGCGAGCCGCAGACAGGTCGCGGCGCCGATTCCCCTGCTGCCGCCGGTGACGACCGTGACGAGACGCTTCATGGGACCTCCTGGACTCCCGCGAATGATCGATCATCGATCACTTTAGTTCTGCCACGAGAGCGTACGACCGCAACCGGTCCGCCAGCGCGTAGACGGGCGTCACCAGCATCAGCTCGTCCGCCCCGGTGGCGTCCGTCAGGTCCGCGAGCCGCTTCGCCACCGAGTCGGGCGAACCGTGGGCCTGGTGGGCACGGAACGCCGACAGGGCCTTCGCTTCGCCGGCGGTGAAGGCGTGGGCCGCGGCCGCTTCGGGGGTCGGGAACGGGACCTCGCTCTGTCCCTTCAGAAGTCCCGCCTTGACGACGTCCATCGGGCCCGCGAGCCGGGCCGCCTCCTCGTCCGTCTCGGCGCACACCGTCTCCACGCAGAGCAGGACGCGCGGGCGGGCGCACCAGCGGGACGGGGTGAAATGGTCGCGGTAGTGGGCGAGCGCGGTCCGGGTGTTGTCGGGGCGGATGTGGTGCGCGAAGGCGATGGGCAGTCCTAGTGCGGCGGCGAGCGCGGCGCCGGCCGTGCTGGAGGACAGCAGCCAGGGTTCCGGGAGGGAGCCGAGCGCGACCTCGTCCAGCAGAAGGCGCAGGATCGCCGACACGTCCTCGCGGTACTCGGCGTCCGTCGTCGGACCCGCCCCTCGGCGCAGGGCACGGGCCGTGGGTTCGTCGAAGGTGCCCGGGCCCCGGCCGATGCCCAGGTCGATGCGGTCGGGGTGCAGGGCGGCCAGGGTGCCGAACTGCTCGGCGAGCATGATCGGCGCGTGGTTCGGCGCCATGACTCCCCCGGAGCCGACCCGGAGGGACGAGGTGGACGCGGCCGTGTGGGCGGTGAGGACGACCGGCGGGAACGCCCCGATGGCCGGGGAGTGGTGGTGTTCCGCGTACCAGAGTCGCTCGTAGCCGAGGTCCTCGATGCCTCGCGCGAACGCGGTGGTGTCGCGCAACGTGTCGGCGGCCCGGGCGCCCGTCTGGACCATGGCCACTTCGAGCGCGCTGAGGGGGATGCTGATCATTCGGTCAGTATAGGAAGGGGCCGGACACCGCATCGCGCCTGAATTGGCCTGTACAGCACCGGAGTTCTGCGGTGGGGTCGTGCCATGCGAGCCATCGTGGTGGGCGCCGGCATCGGAGGACTGGCCGCGACACTGAGTGCGATGGTGCCGTTCCAGGCCCAGGGCGCGGCTCAGGCGATCATGGACGCGGCGGTGCTCGGTCACGTCCTCACGGACGCGACTCCGGCGGACGTACCCGAGGCGCTCGAACGGTACGCGCGTCAGCGCAACGCCAACGCCACGACCGTACAAGCCAGTTCGGCCAGGGCGGGCGCCGACTACCATCTGCCGGACGGTCCGGAGGCCGAGGCCCGGAACAAGCGCATGGTGGCCATAGCGGCCGAGAACGAGTTCGGCGCCCATGCGGCTTCCTGGGGCGTGGACGTCGTGTGACAAGGAGCCGAATATCACCGCACGCCCCTTGGCCGGACACGCGCCATGCCCAACACTGAGCCGATGACGCAGCGCGTGGAGCTCGCGACCGTGATGGACCGGCTGGCCGTCGACGAGTTGGTCACCGACTACGCGGTGGCGGTGGACGACGGCGACTGGGCGACGTACCGGGGGCTGTTCACGCCCGACGGGCGCGCCGACTACCGGTCGGCCGGCGGGATAGAGGGGGACGCGGGAAGCGTTTCCGCCTGGCTGGCCGAGAACATGCTGCTGTTCCCGATGCGGCAGCATCTGATCGTCAACCGCCGGGTGCGGTTCGGGACGTTGGAACAGGACACCGGCGACACCGCGCGCGTGCAGGCCGACTACGTCAACCCCATGCGCTTCGACTCCCAGGACGCGGAGGGTGCCGCTCCCGACTTCGTGTGCGGCGGGCGCTATGCCTTCGGGCTGCTGCGGACATACGACGGCTGGCGGGTGCGCGAGGTGGTCGTACAGGAGAAGTGGCGGCAGCTGCCCGGGCGGCGGCCCGCCCCGGTGACCGACTGATCTCGGCCCCTCTGTTCCGGATCACCGAAAACACGCACACTGGAGCCACCCACTGGGTAGGGAGGTGGCGTATGAAGACCTTCGGTCACTGGCTCGCCTCCCCGTGGCGCCGCTCGGCCCTCGCCGGGCTGGCCGGCGCCCTGCCCGTCTTCGCGTTCCCGGCGCCGTCGTTGTGGTGGTTCGCGTACGTCGCCCTCGTCCCGTGGATCGTGCTGATCCGCTCGGCGCCGACCGGGAAACGGGCGGCGTACGACGGCTGGTGCGGCGGCTTCGGGTACATGGTGGCGGTGCACCACTGGCTGCTGCCGAGCCTGAACGTGTTCATCTTCGTCCTCGCCGCGCTGCTGGGCGTGCTGTGGGCGCCCTGGGGCTGGCTGGTGCGCCGCTTCCTGGACGGGGTGCCCGGGCCCGGGCGGGGTCTTGCCGCCCTCCTCGTCCTGCCGTCGGGCTGGCTGATGGTCGAACTGGTGCGGTCCTGGCAGGGGCTGGGCGGGCCGTGGGGCGTGATCGGCTCCAGTCAGTGGCAGGTGGAGCCCGCGCTGCGGCTGGCCTCGGTCGGTGGGGTGTGGTTGCTGAGTTTCCTGGTGGTGGCCGTCAATGTCGCCCTCGCCGTGCTGGTGTCGGTCCGTGAGTCCCGGGTGCCGGCCGTCGCCGGCCTGGTCGCGACGGCCGCGGCCACCTCCGCGGCCTGGGTGTGGTCACCGCGCCCGGACACCGACGGCCGGGCACGGATAGCCGTGGTCCAGCCCGGCGTCATAGACGGCCCGAACCAGCGCTTCGACCGCGAGGAACAGCTCACCCGCGAACTCGCCGGGCGGAACCTCGACCTGATCGTCTGGGGCGAGAGCAGCGTCGGCTTCGACCTCGGCGACCGGCCCGATCTGGCCAAACGCATCGCCGCGCTCTCCCGGGAGACGAAGACCGACATCCTGGTCAACGTCGACGCCCGGCGCTCCGACAAGCCCGGCATCTACAAGAGCTCGATCCTGGTCGGCCCGGACGGCCCCACCGGCGACCGCTACGACAAGATGCGCCTGGTGCCCTTCGGCGAGTACATACCGGCCCGCAGGCTGCTCGGCTGGGCCACCTCCGTGGGCAAGGCGGCCGGCGAGGACCGCAGGCGCGGCACCGAACAGGTGATCATGAACGTCGGCCACGGCCTGCACGTCGGCCCGATGGTCTGCTTCGAGTCGGCGTTCCCCGACATGAGCCGCCATCTCGCCGAGGACGGCGCGGAGTTGCTGATAGCCCAGTCCGCGACCTCCACCTTCCAGCAGAGCTGGGCCCCCGAACAGCACGCTTCCCTCGCCGCCCTGCGGGCCGCCGAGACCGGCCGCCCGATGGTCCACGCGACGCTCACCGGCGTGTCGGCGGTGTACGGGGCGAGCGGGCAGCGGATCGGTTCCTGGCTGGGCACCGACGAAAGCGCTTCAGTGGTATATGACATACCACTGGCACACGGCCTGACACCGTACGTCCGCTACGGCGACTGGCCGGTGCACGGCGCCCTCGTGATCCTCGCGGTGTGGTGCGCGGCCGAGGGCGTACGGGCGTTCCGGCTCAGGCGGCCCGGTCCAGAACCGCACGTACCACCCGCTCGCACAGTTCGTGAGTCGCCAGTGCGTCCCGGGCGCTGAGCACCTTGCCCGCCCGCACGGCGTCCAGGAAGGCCAGCGTCGCCTGCTCGATGCCGCGCTGCCGGGCCACCGGCACCCAGTCACCGCGGCGGCGCACGGTCGGCTGCCCCTTGTGGTCGATTATCTCGGCGAGGTTGACCACCTGACGCTTGGTGTCCTGCCCGGACACCTCCAGGATCTCCTCGGCCGAGCCGCTGAGCCGGTTCATCACGCCGAGCGCGGTGAAGCCGTCCCCGGCCAGCTGGAGCACGACGTGGTGCAGCAGACCGTCCTCCACGCGCGCGCGTACCGTCACGTCGTCGATCGGCCCGGGCACCAGGAACCGCAGTGTGTCGACGACATGGATGAAGTCGTCGAGGATCATCGAGCGCGGCTCCTCCGGCAGCCCGATCCGGTTCTTCTGCATGAGGATCAGCTCGCGCGGATGGTCCGCGCACTGCACGTACCCGGGCGCGAAACGCCGGTTGAAGCCGACGGCGAGCGAGAGGTCGCGCTCCTCGGCGAGCGCCACCAGCCGCTCGGAGTCGGCGAGCCGATAGGCGAGCGGTTTGTCGACGTACGTCGGCACACCCGCCTCCAGCAGCCGCGTCACGATCTCGGGGTGCACAAGGGTGGGCGCGTGCACGAAGGCCGCGTCGAGGTCCTGGGCGAGGAGGGAGTCGAGGTCCCGGTGCCGCCGGCCGGCCGGGAGGTGGTGGCTGTCGCCGACCCGGTCGAGCGTGGCGGGGGTGCGGGTCTGCAGGTGCAGCTCGACTCCGGCCAGGCCGCCGAGCACCGGGAGGTAGGCCTTCTGCGCGATGTCGCCGAGTCCGATGCAGCCGACCTTCACGGGATGGTCTCCTCTCACGGTTGTCTGCCGGGGTCCTGCCGGAAGCATACGGCTGCTACGGGGGCCGCCGGTCGGCGATCGCACCGAAGCCGCGCAGGAGCAGCCCGGGGCACGGCCTGCGAGAGTGCGGCGCTCGCGGTGGGAAAATGCCGGGCGGGGACGGACGAGGTGGGCGAGGATGCGGGCATGACGACCGAACGCCGTGAACCCGCGACCGACGCCGGCGAACGCACCATGCTGGAGGGCTGGCTGGACTACCACCGGCAGACCCTGGCATGGAAGTGCGAGGGCCTGAGCGACGCCCAGTTGCGGACGGCCTCCGTGGAGCCGTCCTCGCTGTCCCTGATGGGGCTGGTGCGGCATCTGGCCGAGTGCGAGCGGGGCTGGTTCCGCAAGGTCCTCACGAACGACGACGCGGGTCCCCTCTACTACAGCGACGAGGACCCGGACGGCGAGTTCCACCTCACGGACGCGGACACCTGGGACGAGGCGTACACCACCTGGCAGGCCGAGATCGAGATCGCCCGGAGCAACGCGGCCCGCTTCGGCCTGGACGACCTCTCCGAAGGGAAGAGCCGGCGTACCGGCGAGCAGTTCAACCTGCGCTGGATCTACACCCACATGATCGAGGAGTACGCCCGCCACAACGGCCACGCCGACCTGCTGCGCGAGCGCATCGACGGTTCCACCGGCGACTGACGTCAGCCGGGCCGCGGCCGCGCCCTCCGTACGGGGGCAGAGATCACCCGTGTGGGGCATGATCCGCTTGTCCGCTGTCCTCCGGGGCGCCCGAGACGACATTCTTGCGCGGGTGCATCGAACAACGACCACCGCAACGCTCCTGGTCACCGTGGCTGTATCGGCCCTCACCGGCTGTGTGACCGTCCAGCGCCAACCCGTGCCCGGCTCGCCGCCGACGGCCCCCTCCCAGCTGTCGGCACCCCGCCCCGACGGTGAGGAGGAGCCGCAGATCATGCAGGCGCCGGCGCGGGAGGCACTGGAGATGATCGGCCCGTCCCGGCGGGCGGAGGCCGGGACGCCGAAGCAGCACCGAGCGGCCGCCGGCGTGCCGGCTCCGGCCGAGCGGCCGGCGGCGCCCCGCTCGCATCCGCGGCCGCATCCCCGCGCGCCGCATCCGGAGCACCGGCATCCGCAGCGGCCGCGGGTCGACATTCCGGACGGGACCAAGTCGGTTCCGAAGAGCGCGAAGGACGTGTGCGCGCTGGGCAGGCACTACGGGGGCTGGAAGGCGGAGAGTCCGGAGTCGGTCATCTGCAAGCAGGCGTACGGGCGTTGAGGCGACCGTACCCCCGTCAGGGCCGCTGTCTGGGCGGCCCCCACCATCCGTCCCCGTCGGCGTCCCGCTCCCCCAGGCCCGACTCCAGCCGGCTGATGGCCGCCCACACCCCGTCGCCGTAACGGTCGTCCCCGAGCGCCGCGGCGGCGGTCCGGGCCGAGCGCAGATGGGTGCGGGCGGCGCCGTCGCGGCCGAGTTTCACGTAGTCGGCGGCCAGGTTCACGTGCAGAGACGGATACAGCGCCCTTACCGCGAGGGCGTTCTCGTGCCCGTCGGAGCGCTCGTCGTTCAGTTCCTCGGCCGCCGTCAACGCCCTTAGGTCCCAGGCCAGTTCGTCGGACGGGTCGTCCTGGGTGTCGGCCATGTAGTGGGCCAGGGTGCAGCGGTGCAACGGGTCGCCGTGCTCGCCGATCTCCGCCCACAGCTGGAGGAAGCGGTGGCGGGCCTCTTCGCGGTCGCCGGCGTGGTGCAGGATGACGACCTGGCCGATGCGGGTCATGACGGCATCGAGTGCGGTCTGTTCTTGTTGGTCCGCCACGATGCCCTCCGGGGGTGTCGCCGGGTTTGTCCGCTTCGACGCTAATCCGCTCGGTTGGCTTTGCTGGTCAGGCCGCGCCGTCGTGGTGTGGGTCCGTGGTGGGCTGCGGGTCGGTGGGGGCTGGTCGTGCCCATGCGGCGGAGCCGCACAGTGACACGGCCCGGCGCTCCTGAAGGGGAACTGCCGGACCGTCGGCGGTTCGGTGCCGCCGCTGCCCCCACCGAAGATGCGTCAGCCCAGGTTCGGGATCGCCCAGTCGATCGGCTCGTGCCCCTGGGCCGCCACCGCCTCGTTGATCTGGGTGAAGGGGCGCGAGCCGAAGAACTTCTTCGCCGACAGGGGGGAGGGGTGTGCGCCCTTGACCACCGTGTGGCGGGTCTCGTCGATCAGGGGGAGCTTCTTCTGGGCGTAGTTGCCCCAGAGGACGAAGACCGCCGGGTCGGGGCGGTCGGCCACGGCGCGGATGACCGCGTCGGTGAACTTCTCCCACCCCTTGCCCTTGTGGGAGTTGGCCTCGCCGGAGCGGACCGTGAGGACCGCGTTGAGCAGGAGGACGCCCTGCTGGGCCCACGGCATGAGGTAGCCGTTGTCAGGGATGGGGGTGCCCAGCTCCTCGTGCATCTCCTTGTAGATGTTGCGGAGGGACGGGGGGATCTTGACGCCCTGGCGGACCGAGAAGCACAGGCCGTGGCCCTGGCCCTCGCCGTGGTACGGGTCCTGACCGAGGATCAGGACCTTCACCCGGTCGTACGGCGTCGCGTCCAGCGCGGCGAAGACCTCCTCGCGCGGCGGGTACACGGGACCCTTCGCCCGCTCCTCCTCGACGAACTCCGTCAGCTCCTTGAAGTAGGGCTGCTGCAGCTCGTCGCCCAGAACCCCGCGCCAGGACTCGGGCAGCATGGCGGTGTCGGTCACGTCAACGTCCTCATGTCGTGCGGTCACTTCCAGGTCTCAGAACCTACAGGCGACCACTGACAATGACCCTCCGCTCCCCCGACTCCGCCCGCTACCAGCTGGTCTTGCGGTACAGCTGCCACATCATCATGATCGTCGACGGATCGAGCGCCTGCTCCGCGCCGGAGATGTCGTCGCTGGCGGCCACGAACTGCTTGCCCTGCCACAGCGGCAGCAGCCGGGCGTCGCGGACGAGGATCTGCTGGGCCTGCTCGAAGTCCGAGACCACGTTGGCGCGGTCGCTCTCACTGCGTGAGCGGGGCAGCAGCACGCCGGTGATCTCGGGGGCCGGGTAGGGCGTGCCGAGCGCGTTCTGGTTGCCGACGAACGGCGCGATGAAGTTGTCGGCGTCCGGGAAGTCGGGGAACCAGCCGCGCCCGAACACGGGGTACTCGCCCTTCTGGTAGCCGGTGACGTACGTCTTCCAGGGGCGGCTCTTCAGGGTGATCGTGAAGAGGCCGGAGGCTTCCAGCTGGCGCTTGATCTCGGCGAACTCCAGTTTGGTGGAGGAGCCGTAGCGGTCGGTGGTGTACCAGAGGGTGAGCGGGACGCGCTGGGTGATGCCCGCGTCGGTGAGGATCTTGCGGGCCTTGGCGGTGCTGGGGTTGCCGAAGTCGTCGAAGAAGTCGGTGGTGTGGCCGGTCAGGCCCTTCGGGACCATCGAGTACAGGGGCTCGACGGTGTCCTTGTAGACCTTGTGGGCGATCGCCCCGCGGTCGACGACCTGGGCGACGGCCTTGCGTACGGCGGCCTTTCGGGCCCAGGAGTCCTTGGGGTTGAACACCAGGTAGTTGATCTCGATGCCGGCGCCCTCGACGAGCTGGAGATTGCCGTCCGCGTCATGCTTCTGCAGGTTGACGATGTCGTCGGCGTCCAGGCCCCGGAAGGCGACGTCGAGCGTGCCCTTCTTGAGGTCGGCGACCATGGGGGCCGACTCGCGGTAGTAGCGGATGGTCACCGCGTCGTTCTTGCGGTCGGCATAGCCCTTGTAGTTGTCGTTCTTGACGAGTTCGGCCCGCTTGCCGTCCTCGTACGACTGGAGCGTGTAGGGCCCGGAGCCGTAGACCTTGTCGTCCTTGCGGAGGGAGGAGGCCGGGTACTCCTCGGGGTCGACGATCGACATGGCGGGCGTGGCGAGCACGAACGGGAAGGTGGCGTCCGGCTTGTTGAGGTGGAAGACGACCGTCTTGTCACCCAGCGCCTGGACCCGGTCGAGGCTGCCGAGGAGGCCCGCGGGGCCGCCGTTGAGGTTGATCTTCCTGATGCGGTCGATCGAGTACTTGACCGCCTCGGCATCGAGCGTGTGCCCGTCGGAGAACTTCAGGCCGGAACGCAGCTCGCATCTGAACGTTCTGTTCGAGCTGTCCGTGAATCTGCACTTCTCCGCGGCGTCGGGCTGTGGGGTGGTCGCGCCGACGGGGTAGTTGAGGAGCGTTTGGTAAATATTGCGAAACAGCTCCCAGGACTGGTCCCAGGAAGCCGCGGGATCCAGGGTGCTGGGGGCACTGGTCGTCCCGACCGTGATCGGTCCCGTGTCGCCGGAGGAGTCCGACGAGAGGACTCCACAGCCGGTCACCAGGGACGATATGGACGCGATGGCCGCCATCTGACGCAGGCGTCGCTTCCGGTTGAACACGCGCTCGCTCCTCGATCCGCCGTACCAAGGGTCGGCAGACCATACCGCAGTGTCACCGAAGTTGAACCCCGGTCGAAAAGGGGCCTTGATCAGCTCGTTTATGACGACGTTGTCATTGGACTGTGCTCTTCCTGTGCAAGGACAAGGGCGCGATTTCCGTCAAGGAAATCGCGCCCTTGGGTGCCCGATCGTTACGATCGCAACCGTTGCGTCAGCCGACGCCGGCGTTCAGGAAGATGCCGCCGTCGACGACGAGCGTCTGGCCGGTGACCCAGTCGGACTGCTCGGAGGTGAGAAACGCGGCGGCGCCGCCGATGTCGGAGGGCACGCCGAGCCGGGCCAGTGGGTAGGCGGCGGCCGCCTCCGCCTCCCGGCCCTCGTACAGGGCCTTGGCGAACTGGGTCTTCACCACGGCCGGGGCGATCGCGTTGACCCGCACCTTGGGCGCGAACTCGTGCGCCAGCTGCTGGGTCAGGTTGATCAGCGCGGCCTTGCTGACGCCGTACGCGGCGATGAAGGGCGAGGGCGCGATGCCCGCGACGGACGCGATGTTGACGATCGCGCCGCCGTTGTCCTTCTGCCAGGCGTGCCAGGTCTTCTGGGCGAAGCCGAGCGCGGAGATCACGTTGGTCTCGAAGACCTTGCGGGCCACGTTCAGGTCGAGGTCGGCGATCGGTCCGAACACCGGGTTGGTGCCGGCGTTGTTGACCAGGTAGTCGACGCGGCCGAAGGCCTCCATGGTGCGCGCGACGACCTCGGTCTGGTGCTCCAGGTCGTGCGCCTTGCCGGCGATGCCGATGACGCGCTCGGCGCCGAGATTCTCGACGGCCTCCTTCAGGGCGTCCTCGTTGCGGCCGGTGATGGCCACACGGTCGCCGCGGGCGACGAGGGCCTCGGCGACGCCGTAGCCGATGCCTCGGCTGGCGCCCGTGACGATGGCGACCTTGCCGGAGAGTGCGGGCAGTTCAGTCATGAGGGGAGGTTCTCCTAGTCGAGCGGTCCGCCGGCGACGTACAGCACCTGGCCGGAGACGAATCCGGCCGCCTCGCCG
The DNA here is from genome assembly GCF_053596855.1 of Streptomyces sp. NPDC001617. Taxonomy (NCBI): domain Bacteria; kingdom Bacillati; phylum Actinomycetota; class Actinomycetes; order Kitasatosporales; family Streptomycetaceae; genus Streptomyces; species Streptomyces sp. NPDC001617. The sequence goes on along the minus strand of NZ_JBSFHA010000004.1, from coordinate 53,608 downwards.
GTGAAGAAGGCGATGGCGTTGGCGATGTCGTCCGGCTCGCCGACCCGGGCCACGGGGATCTGGGTGGCGGCCGCGGCCTTGAACTCCTCGAAGCCCATGCCCACGCGCGCGGCGGTGGCGGCGGTCATGTCGGTGGCGATGAAGCCGGGGGCGACGGCGTTGGCGGTGATGCCGAACTTGCCGAGCTCGATCGCGAGGGTCTTGGTGAAGCCCTGCAGACCGGCCTTGGCGGCCGAGTAGTTGGCCTGACCGCGGTTGCCGAGCGCGGAGGACGAGGACAGGTTGACCACCCGGCCGAAGCCGGCGTCGACCATGTGCTTCTGGACGGCCTTCGTCATCAGGAAGGAGCCGCGCAGGTGCACGTTCAGGACGGTGTCCCAGTCCGAGACGCTCATCTTGAACAGCAGGTTGTCGCGGAGCACGCCCGCGTTGTTGACGAGGATCGTCGGCGCGCCCAGCTCCTCGACCACGCGCGCGACGGCCGCCTCGACCTGGGCCTCGTCGGAGACGTCCGCGCCGACCGCGATCGCCCGGCCGCCCGCCGCGGTGATCTTCTCCACGGTGTCCTTGCAGGCGGCCTCGTCGAGGTCGATCACGGCGACCGCGCGGCCCTCCGCGGCCAGTCGTACGGCGGTCGCGGCCCCGATGCCGCGCGCTCCGCCGGTGACCACGGCAACCCGCTGCTCAGTGGTGGACATTGCTGCTTCTCCTCGCCCTCGAGAAAGTTCGCCCGCTTGAAGGTGCGTCCGTCCGACTCTACGCCCGCTGGGTGAGCGACCGCTTAGTACCTTCGGCAGACGTGACGCTAGAAGGCCTGGCACTCGGTGTCAACGGCACGCGCCACCGGTGTGATCCATTACCTCACGAGCAGGTCGAGCAACCGCTCGGTCTCGGCCGCCGGATCGGCGGTGAGCCCCGTGTGCACCGGTCCGGGCTGGACGACGGTGGAGCGGGGCGCGACGAGCCAGCGGAAGCGCCGTCCGGCGTCGTCCCCGGCGGCCTGTCCGGCCGTGTCTCCCCCACCGCAGACGCGCTCGACGGCCGCGAGGGCGGCCCGGACGCCGGCCACGTCCGCCTCCGGGTCCAGGGCGAGCAGCCGCGCCTCGTCGAGGTGGGTGCGGGCGCCGACGTAGCGCTTGCCGCGGCAGTAGACGAGCACGCCGGCGTTGATGCACTCGCCGCGCTCGACGCGGGGGACGACCCGCAGCAGGGCGTACTCGAAGACGTCCCGGTCGTTGGCCTCGCTGCCCCGGATGATGTGGCGTTCGACCACACTCCCGGCCATGTGAATGTGGCGCTCGCTCACGTGCCCTCCTCGATTCCGGTGATGCGCTCATGGACGGTCGCGGCGCGCGCGAGCAGCGGCCGGGCGTACGCCCGTCTGAGGTCGTCCGGGGCGTCGAAGCCGGGCTCGTCGGCCAGCCAGACGTCCGGGACCTCGGCGGTGACCTCGGCGAGGAGGTCCTCGGTGACGAGGGGGGCCAGCTCGGAGGCGGCTCGGGCGACATCCGGGGCGAAGCCCTTGAGGGCGTGATCCGAGGCGTCGTAGGGGCGGGCGGCGGACTTCTCGGCGCCGGGCCAGTTGTGGTGCCAGATCATGGTGGCGCCGTGGTCGATGAGCCACAGGTCGCCACGGACCATCAGCAGGTTGGGGTTGCGCCAGGAGCGGTCGACGTTGTTGATCAGCGCGTCGAACCAGACGATGCGCCCGGCCTCCTCGGGGCTCACCTCGAAGGCGAGCGGGTCGAAGCCGAGGGCGCCGGAGAGGAAGTCCATGCCGAGGTTGGTGCCGCCGCTGCCCCTGAGCAGGTCCTGCACCTGCTGCTCGGGTTCGCCGAGGCCCAGCACCGGGTCGAGGTCGATCGTCACCAGGCGGGGCATCCGGAAGCCGAGCCTCCGGGCCAGCTCTCCGCAGACGACCTCGGCGACCAGTGTCTTGCGGCCCTGTCCGGCGCCGGTGAACTTCATGACGTACGTACCGAAGTCGTCCGCCTCGACGAGCCCCGGCAGCGAGCCGCCCTCACGCAGGGGCGCGATGTAGCGGGTCGCGATGACTTCCTTGAGCATCGCCCCAGGTTACTGGCACGGTTTCCGGCCGACAGCGAAGCGACAGCTCTGGCTTACCCCGCCATGACCTTGAGCACGTTTAGATCTCGACTACGTCTGAACAACCCATGCGCGCAACCCGTACCCCTGTCCAGATCTACGAAGCTTGCAATGTCTTGCAATGAAGGGAACGTCAGCATGACGACCAGCGAATCGCTTCCCCCCACCGCGGCGCCCGGCCGCCGTACCGTCGTTGCGGCGGTCGGCGCGGCCGGACTCGCCGTCGCGCTGAGCGCGTGCGGATCGTCCGACGACAACTCCTCCTCCGACACCTCCAACACCCAGGCCGGCGCGAACGCCAGCAGCGGCGGCAGCGGCGGTTCCAGCGCGAGCAGCAGCGCCTCCTCCGGCACCGGCGGTGGCACGGCCCTGGCGAAGACCGCCGACATCCCCGAGGGGGGCGGCAAGATCTTCAAGGACCAGGCCGTCGTGGTCACGCAGCCGGCGTCGGGCACCTACAAGGCGTTCTCGACCAGGTGTCCGCACGCGGGCTGCGCGGTGAGCAGCATCGCCAACGGGGTCATCGTCTGCCCGTGCCACGGGAGCCAGTTCTCGGTCGAGGACGGCAGCGTGAAGAAGGGCCCGGCGACGACGGGTCTGACCGCCGAGAACGTGACCGTGAGCGGGGACTCGATCACGCTCGCGTGACCCGAGCGCGCCGGGGCCGCCCGAGGCAGCCCAGCACCTCGTCCGTGGTCGCGACCGTGGCGACCAACGCGAGGGTGTGACGGATCATCGCGGGGGTGTAGTCGGCAGGCACCCCCGCGATGGCGTCGGACGGCACGACGACGCTGTAGCCGCGGTTGACCGCGTCGAACACGGCGTTCGGGATCGCTACGTTCGCCGAGACTCCGGTGACGACCAGGGTGCGGCAGCCGAGGTTGCGCAGCAGCGCGTCGACGTCGGTGCCCTGGATCGGGGAGAGGCCGTGCAGTCGTCGTACGACGAAGTCCTCCTCGGACACCTCGATCGGGGCGGCCACGCGGACCGCCGTGGTGCCGGACAACTGCTGGACGGGCAGGCGTTCGGCGGCGCGGAAGAGGCGGGCGTTGCGGTTGGCGCCGCGGCCGTCGGGCCGCCGCTCGGCGATCGCGTGGACGACCTGGACACCGGTCTCGTGCGCGGTGGCCACCAACCGGGCGATGTTGGCGAGGGCACCCGACTGCCGTGCCTCGCGGGCGAGTTCGGGCAGGGCGCTGTCCGGGCCGACGACGCCCTGCTGGCATTCGACGGTGAGCAGCACGGTGGTCGCCGGGTCGAGGAGTTCACTGAGCTGTTCGTACGACGGCACGGTTTCCCCTCGTGGCTGCGGTCCGGAGCGGGCGAGCGTAGCGACCATTGCGTACGGACGGAAGACGACCCATCCTTTTCTGACGTGATGTCAGAGGATCACAGGAGTTCCTCTGACACGACGTGAGAGAAAGAGGGGGACACATGAGCGTCACTCAGCGCCGGGGCCGGAAGATCATGATGACGCCCGGCGAGCTGGACGAGTTCCTCGCCAGCCAGCGCACCTGCCGGGTCGCCACCGTGTCGAAGGACGGCGCTCCGCACGTCAGCACGCTGTGGTTCGCCTGGGACGGCAACTCGATGTGGCTGTACTCCGTGGTGCGCAGCAAGCGCTGGACCGACCTGCGCCGCGATCCGCGGGTCGCGATCGTCGTCGACACGGGTGAGGAGTACGACGAGTTGCGCGGCGTCGAACTGTCCGGGGCCGTCGAGTTCGTGGGCGAGTTCCCGCGCATCGGCGAGCTGTGTGCCGAACTCGACGTCCCTGAAACGCTGTTCGCCCGCAAGAACTTCAACCTGGAGGAGATGCCGCACGACGGCCGGCACGCGTGGGTACGGCTGACCCCGGACAAGATCGTGTCCTGGGACTTCCGCAAGCTGGGTCCCGCCTAGACCGCTGTGCGCCCCGCCTCCTGCAGCGCCTCCACCGCCGCCCGGATCGACGGGCGGCGGTCGGCGTCCGCGCGCCAGACGGCGTAGATCTGGCGCCGGACCGACTGGCGTACGGGCACGGTCCGCACGCCCTCCGGCACCGGACCGCGCCCGAGGCGCGGCGCCACGCAGACCCCCAACCCCGCGGCGACCAGGGCGAGTTGAGTGGGATGCTCCTCCGCGCGGTGGGCGACGCGCGGTTCGATGCCCTTGGAGCGGAGCGTGTGGATCAGCCACTCGTGGCAGAACTCGCTCTCGCCCCAGGTGATCCAGTCGTCGTCGGCGAAGTCCTCCAGGTCGACCTCGGCGCGGTGCGCGTAACGGTGGTCCGCGGGCATCGCGATGTCGGCCGTGTCGTCGAGGATGACCGCCTTGACGAGGCCGTCGGGCATCGGCAGCGGCCTGTTGTACCAGTCGAGGACGACGGCGAGGTCGAAGTCGCCGCGCATCACGGCCAGTACGGCGGGTTCGGGTTCCGTCTCGCGTGAGATGGCGCGCAGGCCCGGGTGCGCCTTGCGCAACTCCGAGAGCGCGGCCGGGAAGAGGCCGCGGGCGGCGGTCGGGAAGGCGGCGAGGCGGAGTTCGCCGACGACCTCGCCGCGGTGTGCCTCCAGGTCGGACTGGGCCAGCTCGACCTGGGAGAGGATGCGGGCGGCGTGCTCCGCGAGGAGCCGGCCCGCGTCGGTGAGGCGAACCCCCCGGCCGTTCTTGGCGAGGAGTTGCTGGCCGACCTCGCGCTCCAGCTTGGACAGCTGCTGGGAGACGGCCGACGTGGTGACATGCAGGCCCTCGGCCGCGCCGCTGACCGAGCCGTGGCGGGCCAGGGCGTCGAGGGTACGGAGGCGCTCCAGGTTCAACATGTAAGCAATACTACGAGATACCTGGAGGGAAACTCGATTGTGCTACGAGGTCGGGTGGGGGATCGTTGTGATCATGAGCAGCGTCACCGCGACCCGAGCCCCCGCACCGTCCGCCTCCGGCCGGCCCGTCCTCGACTGGCGTCTGCGCTTCGGCGCGCTCTCGCTGATCTGGGGCTTCAGCTTTCTGCTCATCAAGGTCGGCACGGAGGGGTATGCGCCGTTCCAGGTCACGCTGGGACGGCTGGTGTTCGGAACGGGGGTGCTCGCGCCGGCGATGGCCCTGAAGAGGGAGCGATTGCCTCGTGGGGTGCGGACGTGGGGGCATGTGGCCGTCGCCGCGTTTCTGTTGAACGCGCTGCCGTTCTCGTTGTTCGCGTATTCCGAGTTGACGATTCCGTCGACGCTGGCGGGGATCTGCAATGCGACCTCGCCGTTGTGGGGGATGGTTCTGTCGTTGGTCGCGCTGTCCGAGGATCGGCCCACTCGGGTTCGGGTCGCGGGTTTGGGGGTCGGGTTTCTGGGTGTGCTGACGGTTCTCGGGGCCTGGGAGGGGTTTCATGGGCTGGATGCGGCGGGGACGGGTATGGCGTTGCTGGCGTCGCTGAGTTATCCGGTCGGGTGGATCTATGTGCGTCGGACGTTGGCGGGGTCCAGCCACTCGCATCTGTCGTTGACCGGTGCGCAGTTGTTGTTGGCTACGGTGCAACTGGCCGTTGTCACACCGCTGTTCACATCGGTTCCGAGTCGCTTCCCTGTTGTGCCGCTGCTCGCGATCGCCGCGTTGGGGGCGCTGGGGACGGGGCTCGCTGTTCTGGTCCAGTACGGGTTGGTCGCCGAGGTCGGGCCGACCACGGCTCAGATGGTCACGTATTTCATTCCGGTGGTCGCAACCGCTGCGGGGGTTGCGATTCTCGGGGAGTCGTTGAGTTGGTCGACGCCGGTGGGGGCGGTTGTCGTGTTGGCCGGTGCGGCGCTTACGCAGGCGCGGGACGATGGTCGGCTGCGGGTTGGTCGTGGCTGGTCGCGCTCCCGCGGCGGCAGCCGCGCATTCGACACGGCCCCGCGCCCCTGAAGGAGTGTCAGTTCCCCTCTCCACATGGTCCCTGGTCGGCTATACATAGTTCCGGGTCGGCGATGGACCCAAAGCCTGGGCTACGGCGTACGCCAAAGGGGCTGCCTCTTCCGGTGCGAGGGTCGAAATCGTGATCCGAATACCGGAGGGGGCGCTCATCCTGAAACGGGCTCCGGGCGCCACCGCCCACCCGGCGTGCAGCAGCCGCGCCACCGCGCCGGTCTCGTCCGGGACCGGGATCCAGACGTTCAGGCCGCTTCGGCCATGGGCCTTCACTCCACGCTCTGCCAGCGCCGCGATGAGCAGGTCCCGGCGTTCCCGGTAGGTCCTCGCCACCGCCTCCGTGTCCAGCGCGCCGTCCGCCCACAGCCTCACCACCGCCCGCTGCGTGATGCGGCTGACCCAGCCCGGCCCCAGGCGATGGCGGCCGGAGACGCGGTCGACCGTGACCGCGTCTCCGGTGAGGACCGCCAGACGGAGGTCGGGGCCGTAGGCCTTGGCCACCGAGCGGACGAAGGCCCAGTGGTGGGTGGTCTCGGCCAGAGGGTGGAGGGGGAGGTCGACGATGCCGTGGCCGTGGTCGTCCTCGATCAGGAGGGTCTGGGGATGGTCACGGAGGACCGTGCGCAGGGCACGCGCGCGTGGAGCGGTCACCGCGGCGCCCGTCGGGTTCTGGGCGCGGTCCGTGACGATCAGGGCTCGGGCGCCGGATTCCAGCGCCCGTCGGACGTCTTCGGGGCATGGGCCCTCGTCGTCGACGCCCACCGGAGCCGTACGCAGCCCCAGCGCCGGGATCAGGTCGAGCAGGCTGCCCCAGCCGGGGTCCTCCACGGCGACCGTGTCGCCGGGCTTGAGATGGGCCGCCAGCACGCGCTCGATGGCGTCCAGCGAGCCGGACGCGACGGTCAGGGGGCCGTCCGGTACGCCGTCGGCATCCAGTCGGGCCCGTGCGATGCGCTCCAGCTCCGGCTCCACGAGGGCATCCCCGTACAGCACCGGCTCGCGGTCGCCCTGCTCTCCCGCCGCCGCGAACGCCTTCGCCAGTGACGGGAGCAGCGCGGGGTCGGGATTGCCGTTGGCCACGTCCCGTACGCCCTCCGGGACGTCCATCCGGATGTACTCGCGGCCGGTCGTGGCCGGCTTCGAGCGCACTCGGCTGCCCCGGCGGCCGGCGGTCTCGATCACCCCGCGCTCCCGCAGGATGCGGTACGCGGACGCGACCGTGTTCGGATTCACTTCCAGCTCGACCGCCAACTCCCGCATGGGTGGAAGCAGTTGACCCGGCTCAAGGTCGCCGGAACCCACCGCACGCTCGACGCTCGCCGCAATCTCCGCTGCGCGTCGCCCTTCGATCCGATATCCTCCTAGCACAAAGAAGATTATGCACTAGTGCAATCAACATCGCAAGACGCCGGACGCAGAGCCATGGAGACCCACATGCAGGGGACCGCCCAGCCCACCTCGCACACTGCCGCCTACACGCCGACCGACCGCACCGTGCCCACCCGCTCCGCGGACCGGGCGTCGTACGACAAGGAGCTGGTGCACTCGATACTCGACGAGGGGTTCGTCTGCCACCTGGGCTTCATGAGGGACGGTGCGCCGGTGGTGCTGCCCACCTTGTACGGGCGGGTGGGTGATCGGCTGTACGTGCACGGCTCCACCGGGTCGCGTCCGTTGCGGATGACCGGTCAGGCCGATCTGGGCCTTGCGGTGTGTCTGACGGTCACGCATGTCGATGCCCTGGTCCTGGCCCGTTCGGCCTTCCATCACTCGATCAACTACCGGTCCGTGGTGGTGCACGGTGTGGCCCACGATGTGACCGACCCCGAGGAGAAGCGGGCGGCGCTGGACGCGCTGGTCGACCATGTAGTGCCGGGGCGGGCGGCCGACTCGCGGCCCGCGAACAAGAAGGAGCTGGCCGCGACCGCGGTGATCCGGCTCGACCTGAACGAGGTCTCCGCCAAGCTCCGCACGGGCGGTGTGAACGACGACCCCGAGGACCTGTCCCTCCCCCACTGGGCGGGGGTCGTCCCGCTGCGCAAGGGGTACGAAGTCCCGGTCGCCGACGCTGACCTGGCCCCCGGTATCGAGGTTCCCGGCTATCTGGCGGTGCCGTGATGCTGATCCATCCGTGGGACGCGGCGCGCGACGACACCGAGTGGCAGGAGTGGCTCGGCACACATGACTTCGGCCAGCTCGCCGTCAACGGCCTGCCCGGCGAGGCACCGTTCGTGCAGCCGCTGCACTTCCTCCACGACGCCGAGCGCGGCGAGGTCCTCGCCCACCTCGCGCGGCCCAACCCGGTGTGGCCCGCACTGGAGGCCAACCCGGACGTGCTGCTGAGCGTGGTCGACGACTATGTGTACGCCCCCGGGTACTGGCAGGCCATGCCGGACGAGCCTGCCGAGCACGGGACGCCGACGAGCTACTACACGGCGGTCCAACTCCGTTGCCGCGCCCAGGTGGTGGACGATCCGGCGGAGAAGGCCGCGTTGCTCACCCTCATGCTGGGGCACTTCCAGCCGGAGGGCGGCTCGGCCGAAGTGGCGGTGGGCGAGGTGCCGTTCGGCAGGATGCTCTCCGGTCTGCGCGGGGTACGGCTCGAAGTCGTCGACGTACGGGCGAAGTTCAAGTACGCGGGGCGCAAGCCCGAGGTGCAGGAGCGGGTCGCGGAGGGGCTGGCCGAGCGGGGCGGTCCGCGTGATGCCGCCGCGCTCCGGCATCTGTCGCGCAGACGCGGGGCGTGACATCAACTCCCGTTCAGACGCAGATCATTGTGGAGAGGGGCCCTACGGGGGAGGGCCCCTCTCGTTTCGTTGTTACGCGCGCACCGGTTCCCGAGCCGCGCCGCGCGCCTCCGCGAGCGCCAGGCCCGCCACCGAGCCGAGCATCACCAGGGTGCCCAACAGGGTTGCCGCGGTGAGGTGTTCACCCAGCAGGACGACGGCCAGGACCGCCGCGCCGACCGGCTCCAGCAGCATGATCACGGACACGGTGGCCGAGCGGACCACCGCCGCGCCCGCGAAGTAGAGCGCGTAGGCGAGGGCCGTGGGGACGGCCGCGATGTACGCCAGCAGCCAGAGCGTGCGGACCGGGTCGGCGGTGTGCGGGACCAGGCCCTCGGACAGGGCGAAGGGCAGGAGGCAGAGCGCGGTCACCGCGAAGGCCCCTACGGACGTGTCCGAGGCGTCCGCCTCGCCGCGTCGGCCCCACCAGCGGGTGAGCAGGGTCAGCACGCAGTACCCGGCCGCGGACAACAGCGCGAGCAGCACACCCCACGGGCGTACGGCCGCGCCGCCACTGCCGAGGACGAGGATCGCGAGGCCGGCGAGCGCTCCGGCGACGGCGGCCACGCCACCCCGGCCGAGCCGCTCCCCCAGGGTGACGCGGGCACCGACGGCGATCAGCACCGGGCCGGCGCCGAGCGTCACCACCGTGCCCACGGCCAGGCCGGTGGCCTCCACGGCCGCGAAGTACGCCGTCTGGAACACGGCCAGCCCGACGCCGGTGACGACGGCACGCCAGGTCCTGCGGCCGAGCGGTCGGGTCACGCCGGGGCGGACGCGCGGGCGGCGCAGGAGGCGGGCGACGAGCAGCAGGACCAGGGCGATCGCGCAGCGCCAGAAGGAGAGGGCGATCGGGCCGAGGTCACTGGTCCGGTAGACCAGGGAGGCGGCCGCGCCCGCGGTGCCCCAGGCGGCACCGGCGACGATCAGACAGAGCAGGCCTCGCCCGACGGGCAGGCCGAAAGCAGCATTCGACACGAGTGTCTCCGCAGTGCAGAAGGTCGGAAGTGGTCCTGGACGACCAGGACCGTGGACTGCTTCTGCGGGCAGCACCGTTCAGCCCGGCAGACTGCCGGGCGTGGATTCCGGAGGGCCCGCCTCAGGCGGCGGGGGGCGGAAGAACGAGCGTCGAAGGCACGATCGGCAGACTAGGCGGAGGTTCCGCGGCGAGACAAATACCTTTCCGGGCCGCCGCCGGCCACCGGCTCCGGCGAGCCCTTCGCGGGTGCGGAGGACTGGGCGATGAACGCGCCCACCAGGACGACCACGCCACCGACGATCTGCGGCGCGGAGAGGTGCTCGCCGAGCAGCACCCAGGCCAGCACGGTCGCGACGACCGCTTCGAGACAGGCCACGACGCCCGCGACCTGCGGGGAGAGGCGACGGACCGACAGCACACCGGTGACGTAGGCGAGGACGGTGGCGACGAGCACGATCCAGCCCAGCAGGAGACCGGCGGCGACGGGAGTGCCGTTCATCCGCGCGGAGCCGGTCAGCACCGACCAGTCCATGGTCCAGGGGCGGGCCACGACGGTCAGGATCAGGGCACCGATGAGCAGGCCGTAGGCGATGACGCCGAGCGGGTCCGGGGCGTCGTCGCCGGCGTCGCTGCCCTGGTCGGACAGGACGAAGTAGCCGACCTGACAGCAGGCGGCGGCGAGCGCGAGCAGCAGGCCGAGTGCGTCGAAGCTCAACCCCGACCACACCTCGACGACGCAGGCGAGACCGCCGACGGCGAGGGCCACTCCGAGCGCGGCGGCCCGGGTCACCGGGCGTCGCTGCACGAACCGCACCCAGCCGAGGACGAGGGCGGGCGCGAGGTACTCCACGAGCAGCGCGACGCCGACGGGTATCCGGGATATCGCGCCGAAGTAGCAGGCCTGCACACCGGCGACGGCGAGCAGACCGAACCCGGCGAGCAGGGCGGGCCGTCGCCGCACGAGGGCCCGGTGCCGCACGGCCACCGGCAGCATCACCAGCGCCGCGCCGGTCACCCGCAGCCACACCACGTGCAGCGGGTCGAGGCCGGCCTCGATCAACGGCTTGGCCGCGACCCCGGACCCCCCGAAGGCCACGGCGGACAGCAGCGCAAGCCCGAGCCCGACGCCCTTGCCCGGCCCGCTCGTCCCACTCCGACTGCTCTCTGACGTCTGCACCGGCACATGATGACAGGCGATGACAGGAGCGTCACCCCCATTGGCACCTGTCTCACCGGCTGGACGGAGTGAGGTCGAAGCGTCGGGTGCTGGATGCCGAGGACTCACTGGCCGCACCGGGGAGCGCGGGCACGGCAGCAGCTGGGGCCGGGGCCGGCGGTCGACCGCCGGCCCCGGCGTGAGTGGAGCGGCGGGAACTCCCCCGGGCGCCGGACCCGGCCGACCGCCGCGCGTGCGGCAGCGGCTGGCCGATGGGCGGCCCCGACCGACGGCCGAAGCCACGCCCTTGGGCCGAACCGGCCCCGGCCGGTCTCCAGAACGTGCCCGGCGGCCGGAGCCGCCTCCACAGCCCGAACGGCGCCGCGGCGGCGGGCCGGACGGGACCCGGTGAGTCGCGGGCGCCTCAGCGTCCCGATGCGTCCCAGCGGTCCGACCATCCGGTCTCGGTCAGGGCGTCCTCGATCCGGGCGAGCACCTCGTGCGGGTCGATGCCGGCGCGGTCCAGGACCTCGACGGCCCGGGCCTGGCGGTCGAGGACGATCGCGGCGAGGAGGTCGACGCCGAGCGCCGCGTCGTCGCCTCGGGCTGCGGCGAGCGCGTGGGCGCACTCCATGGCGCCCGCGGCCAGCGGCGAGAAGCCGTCCGCCTCCGTCACCACGGGGACCGCGCCGGAGTCCTCGACCGAGCCCTGCCAGCGCAGGCCGTAGCCGATGCTGCGCTGGACGAGGTAGCCGAGCAGCCGGGCGATCTCGGGCCCCTCTCCGAAGACGGTGCGCGCCTCGGTGTCGTACTCGAGGAGCGAGTGCAGCAGATGAGCCGTGTCGATCTGCCGGTCCCCGTCGCGCAGCGCCCGACGGCGGGCACCGGAGACCACCGCTGCCAGCTCGGCACTGAGCCTGGCATCGTTGTCCTGACGGGGCCCCACGGCCTGCTCACCGACTTGCTGCCGGGGGATACGGGGTTGCACATCCCCCACCCCATCAGTCCCGCCGCCTCCCGTCATCCCCGAAGGGAAGCATTTCGGGGTCCCACACAGAGTGGACTCCGTACGCCGGAATCTCCTCCTTGCGGATGACATCAGGCCGCTTTACCCGGAGGGGCGCGCGCCCCCTTGCCGTGCGCCCGGCGCGCAACCGCAGCGCTCCGTCGCACGCCCAACAGGTGCCCGCCGACCTGTTCCGGGACGCCTGGCACTGCCACGACGGGGGCACCTTCGGCTCAGGCATCCACGACCGACCGGAACACTCACATTTTCTGACGGTTCATCAGTATTGAATGTTCCAGGCCCTGCGGCTACGTTCCGCGACACCACAGCCCGACACGAAGAGGTGGTCGCATGCCCGAAATCAGCGCGGAGGCACGGATCGAGGCGCCGGCCGAGAAGGTGTGGGCGCAGCTCACGGACTGGCCCGCGTACGGCGAGTGGAACGCCACCCACACCAGCTTTCCGCAGGGCGGTCCGACGGCACTCGAAGTGGGCGGGACCTTCCAGGAGAACATGAAGCTGATGGGCTTCCCGGCCGAGGTCGAGTGGACCATCGCGGAACTGGAACCGGCCCGGGTCTTCGTCATCAAGGGCAAGGGCCCGATGGCCGTGAGCCTGGCCACGCGCTACACCCTGACCCCCGACGGCGACGCCACGAAGGTCCGCATCGACGGCGAGTTCACGGGCGCCGCGGTCACGCTGATGGCGGGCAAGCTCAAGGACTCGGGGACCGCCGCCCTGAACGAGTCGCTGCGGAAACTCGCCGGGCTGGTGTCCTGACCACCGGACACGGGAAGGCGCCCCGCGGATCGCTCCACGGGGCGCCTTTTCGTACGGCGGGGAGGCCGCCGGTCCCGGTCAGTCCTCGTCTGCGAGGATCAGGTACAGCTTCTTGCGGGCCTCGTTGATGACGGTCAGCGCCTTCTCGCGCTGCTCCTTGCTGCCGGTCTTCCAGACCTGGCCGAAGGCCTCCATCAGACCGAAGCCGGCCTGCCGGATCTCACCGAGCGCCTCGAAGTCGATGCCGCGGGAGGCTTCCTCCCAGGGCGCGTCCGGGCCCTCGTCGGCCGCGGTGCGGCCGGAGTCGGTGAGCGAGAAGAGCTTCTTGCCGCCCTCGCTCGCGCTGGTGATCAGGCCCTCGTCCTCCAGTAGTTGGAGGGTGGGGTACACCGAGCCGGGACTGGGCTTCCACGCCCCGCCGCTGCGCTCGGCGATCTCCTGGATCATCTCGTAGCCGTGCATCGGCCGGTCCTTGAGCAGGGCGAGGATCGAGGCACGTACGTCACCACGCCGCGCCCTTCCCCTCGGTCCGCCACGCCCTCGTGGCCCCCAGGGCCCCGGACCGAATCCGGGTCCGCCGAAGCCGAAGCCCGGACCACCCGGGCCACCGCCGGGACCACCCGGCCCGAAGGGACCGAAGGCACCACGCCGACCTTCGAAACCACCCCGGCCACCACGAGGGCCAGGTCCACCGTGTCCACGTTCGAATCCATGGGAACGCATCGCAATCACTCCATTCCATCGTTGATCTGTCGCGATGCGTCAACGATATATCGGAATAGTTCGCATGGCAAGCCCCTGCCGGACAAGAGGGCCGTCCTGTCTCACGCTGCTGCCGGATGCGCCGCCATGCGACGGGCGGTCGCCGAGAACACCGAAGCGTCGTCGAGGACGATCGGATTCATCATCTGGCGGACGAAACAGATGGCAGACGGCCGGGTTCGCGTCATCGTCACCAACGGGCGCACCGTCCAGCAGGAGGCGAAGATCCGGAAGACCGGAAGCCGACATCGCTGCCGCCCACACGCTCGGCCTTCGAAGCGTGTGAGTGACGGACGGACGTGCCTGGACCCAGGACTCCTGCCAGCCCACCCTCATCGCTGAGGACGTCTCCCTGAGACGCCTGGGTGACCGAAAATCTCAGTTGATCCGGACCTTGGCGTGTGAATACTGGCTGTCGTCTCAGTTGATCCGGTGTGCTTCCGGCGTTTCGGATGGGACTAGCGGAAGAAGAGCCTCCGAGAGATGACCATGCACAACGACCAAGTGGACGTGACCACCGAAATCGTTGCGACCTTGATCCAGGAACAGTTCCCTCAGTGGAGCGGCAAGGCGATCCAACGCCTGTCGTCGACCGGGACCGTCAACGCCATCTTCCGCATCGGGAACGACCTCTCCGCGCGTTTTCCACTGCGTCTGGCCGATGCTGCCGAGGCGCTGGCGGTTCTGGAACAGGAAGCCCAGGCGAGCGCGGAGCTGGCACAGGTGTCTCGGTTCCCCGCCCCGCAACCCGTCGCCTTGGGAAAGCCTGGAGCGGGTTACCCCATGCCGTGGTCGGTCCAGACATGGCTGCCGGGAACGATCGCCTCTGATGCCGACCCGAGTGGGTCGGACGTTTTTGCCGAGGACCTTGCGGCCTTCATCGCAGTCCTGCGGGGCGCCGAGACGCGGGGTCGGCTTTTCAGCGGCGAAAGTCGTGGCGGCGTTCTCGCTCACCACGACGATTGGATGGCGAAGTGCTTCGAGGAGAGTGAAGGGCTGCTCGACGTGCCCCGGCTACGCCAGGTGTGGAGCCACTTTCGGGAGCTGCCACGCACGCAGGCCGACGTGATGAGCCACGGTGACTTGATTCCCGGCAATGTACTGGTCGCGGGAGACCGGCTCAGCGGCGTACTCGACACCGGCGGCTTCGGCCCGGCCGACCCCGCGCTGGATCTGGTCAGTGCCTGGCATCTGTTGCAGCCGGGCCCGCGGGAAGTGCTCCGGCGGACACTGGCCTGTGACGATCTGGAGTGGGAGCGCGGCAAGGCATGGGCGTTCGAACAGGCGATGGGCGTTGTCTGGTACTACGTCGAGAGCAATCCGACGATGAGCAGAATGGGGCGCCGGACACTCGACCGCATTCTGGAGTCGATGGAGTGACGTCGCCCCGATCGGAGGCCGTGACAAACCCCGGCCCGGCCGCCGCAAATCGAGGAGGGCCGGGACCTGTCCTCGATGAGCGGTGGCCGGGCCGACACCGCCTACCGGCTGCTGTCGGCCTGACGGCCCGGCCTCACTTCAGGTGCCGGCTGAAGAACCGGTCCCCGTCCTCCCGCTCGAACCACGGGGTGCCGAGGTGCCCGCCCAGATTGGCGTGCAGCGTCTTCTCCTTGGTGCCGAAGGCGTCGAACAGGTCCAAGGCCCGCTGCCGAGGGTTCCCTTCGTCGTCCCACTGCAGCAGGAGCAGCAGCGGAATGGTGACCTGCCGGGCCTCCTCGCGCTGGGCGCGGGGCACGTAACCCCCGGCGAAGAAACCGGCGGCCGCGATGCGCGGTTCGGCCACCGCCAGCCGAATGCCGAGGGCGGTCCACCCCGAGTACCCGACCGGGCCGCCGATCTCGCGCAGCGCGAGGAGGGCGTCCAGGGTGGTCCGCCATTCCGGGACCGCCCTTTCGACCAGCGGGCCGACGAAGGACTCGAAGATCTCGTCGACCGGCTCACCGGCCTGCATCGCCCGGCGGAGGTCGGCGCGGGCCTGCTCGTCGGCGGCGGAGCGGGGCCGGTCGCCGCACCCGACGGCGTCGATGGTGGCCACGGCGTAGCCGTACGCCGCGGTGTGCCGTGCCCGGGCCACCAGCCGGGCTTCCCTCTTGGGCAGGCCGTTGTTGTGGGCCATCAGGATCAGCGGGGCCGGTGCGGCGGATTCAGGCGTCCACAGGGTGCCGGGGATCTCGCCGAGGGTGAACTCGCGTTCGAGGACGCCGTCGTCGAGGCGCTGCTCGGAAGTGAATCGCATGGTCGTGCCTTTCGGGAGTGCTCGCGAACGGCGCTCCCGGACGACCTATCGCCCGACCGTGGCCCCGGAGGGGAGCACCCATGTCGATACTGCGTTCACGGGTACCACCTCCTCGTTCTCTCGCACGGCCTCCGGAAAAGTAGCAGTGGTCGCCGTGGTCCACCAACGGGTTTTCGCGGAGGCTCCGTGGCCGGATGCCGCAGAGCCACTGTGCCTCCGACTCGGCCGACAACTTCGTTGGGACAGGACAGTTACGGCCGCCTCAGGCTCGCAGCCGGTCGCCGATGACCGCGAAGTCCGCTTCGACAAGGCCGGTCATGGCATCGACGCGATGGAGGAGAGCGCCCGCTGGGTGGTGCGTCGTCACCCACGCGCGATCGAGGTCGGTGATCGAGTCGTCGACCCCAGATGAACGGGCGGCCTGCCGCGGCCCGGACGAGGGCTCGCGTCTTCCAGTTCAGCGCGCCGGCCTCGAACTCCTGCGGCACATCGGGCAGTTCGGCCACCGGCAGCTCCGGCAGCCTGAGCAGCGGAGCGATCACCGCATTGGCGTGCCCTTCGCGGCGGCGTGGAAGACCAGCGGACCGAGCCACTTGATGGAGGCGATGACGTCGATGCCCTGCCACCGGGAGGCCACGCCCCACTTGGTAGTTCGTCGCCATCGACGCCACCCACTCCCAGACCGAAGGCCTCGCTCTGGCCCCGAAGAACCTGCACAGCGCGGCGGCCGGACCGTAAGCCGCCCTGCCCCGGCCCCACTTGGGGCCGCGGGGCCGTCTCAGTGCCCTCGGAACGCCTCCTCCAGCCACCAGGCACCGTGCTCCCGGGTCACCTTGGCGTCCACCAGCAGCGGCGCAGAGCGTGGCCCGGCGACCCAGTCCGCCACCGCCTTGAGATCGGCGCGCGTGCGCACGGTCACCGCCTCGAAGCCGTAGCCTCGGGCGACGGCGGCGATGTCCGTCTCCGGGAAGGTGACCGTGTCCAGCGGGAACCCGTCGGGGCCGAAGTGGTGCACCTCGGCGCCGTAGCCCTCGTCGTTGTGGACGACGACCACCATCGGCAGCCCGAGGCGGCGCACCGTGTCCAGTTCCACGGCGCTCATCAGCGCACCGCCGTCGCCCAGTACCGCCACCGGCAGCCGGTCCGGTTGCGCGAGCGCCGCGCCGATCGTCGTCGCGAGGCCCAGGCCGATCGACTGGAAGGCCTGGGTGAAGCAGAAGCCGTTGTGGTCCGGGACGGAGAGATACGCGCTCGGGTAGCCCATGAAGTTCCCCGAGTCCACGCCGACGACCCGCTCGGCCGGGAGGATCTCGTCGAGCGCGGTGCTCAGCGTGCGCGGGTCGATCCGCTCCCGGGTGCTCTCGTCCTCGTACGGCACGTCCCGCCACCGCCCCCGAGCGGCGAGGGCACCGGAAACCTCGGGGGTCCGGTACCCCGCGCGCGCCGCTCCGCCCGCCTCCGAAGCCCGCCGTGCCGTGCGCTCCACGTCGCCGTGGACGCCGAGGTCGATCGGGCGATGCGCGCCGAGCGCCTCCGGGTCCTCGTCGATCTGTACGACGGTCGCGTCCGGGCCGATCAGACTGCCGTGCCGCATGGTCCACATGTTCAGCGCGCATCCCCAGCCGACGATCAGGTCGGCGCCCTGGATCAGTTCGGTCGCGAGGGGCGAGGCGAAGCCGCCGGACACATCGAGCGACCAGGGGCTGTCGTGGAACAGGCCGCGGGCGACGGCCGAGGTCGCGAGCAGGGCGCCGTACCGGTCGGCGAGGGAGGTCAGGGCGTCGCGGGCGGCAGGCGTGCGGGCGCCTCGGCCGGCCACGAAGACCGGGCGCCGGGAGGCTTCCAGGGCCCGTACGAGATCGGTCACCCCCTTCTGAGACGGCTCGGCCTGTTCCGGGTCCGGCAGGGGTACGGCGTCCAGCGACACGCCCTCGGGCACGTCCAGAGCCTGTACCTCCAGCGGGAGGTTGAGCAGGACCGTACGGCGTTCGTGGCGGGCCCGGCGCAGAGCGGCACGGGCCTGGTCGACCGCGTCGTGCGCTGTTGTCACACGGGCACTCAGGGCGCCGACCGAATGTGCCAACACGGCCTGGTCGATACGGAAGTTGGACCTTTGCGCGGTCGCCTCGGCCGCCAGCACCAGCAGCGGCGTACGGCTCTTGGCGGCCTCGGTGATGCCGGTGAGGGCGTTGGTCAGGCCCGGGCCCTGGTGGAGGCTGAGCGCGGCGACCGTGCCGCCGGTGCGGGCGTAGGCGTCGGCCATGGTCGCCGCGCCGCCCTCGTGCCGGGCGGCGACGAAGCGGGCGCCCGCGGCCACCATGGCGTTGGTGAAGTGGAAGTTGCCCGAGCCGACGACGCCGAAGACGTGGTCGACCCCGGCCGCGGTGAGCGCCCGTCCGACGGCTTCGGCGACCTTCACGACCGCTCCACCAGGGCGAGTACCCGGGCCGGGGCGCCGGAGCCGCTGACGATGGGCAGCGGGCCGGCGATGACGACGGCGCCGGTCGCGGGCAGGGTCGCGAGGTTCTGGAGCTGGGTGAGGCCGTACTTGCCGGCGCCCAGGAGATAGGAGTGGCAGGGGAACGCCGGGTCGAAGGAGTGGGCCCGGCCGGCGTCCGTGCCGACCGTCTCCGTGCCGAAGCCGATCACCGGTGCCTCCTCGGCGACCCAGCGCGCGCACTCCGGGGAGAGGCCCGGCGTGTGCGGGCCGTTCTCGTCGGCGTTGAGGAACTCCTCCTGCGACTCGGAGCGGGCGTCCCAGCCGGTGCGCAGCAGCAGCCAACCGCCTTCGGGGAGGGGGCCGTTGACGGCTTCCCAGGATTTGATGTGGTCCACCTCGACGAGGAAGTCGTGGTCCTTGGCGGCCTGCTCGGAGAAGTCCAGTACGGCCGCCGGTGCGATCAGGCGGCCCGCCGGGACCGACGCCACGTCGGCGAGGTCCTTGCCGGTGACCCAGTGGACGGGGGCGTCGAAGTGGGTGCCCGTGTGCTCGCCGGTGCGGAAGTTGTTCCAGTACCAGGCCGGGCCCCGGTCGTCGTAGCGGCTGATCTCCTCCAGTTCGAAGATCTGGGTCTGGCCGAAGGGGGGCGGCAGCTGGATCACCGGTGTGGACGAGGACAGCGGCGACGTGAGGTCGACGACCTCGATGGAGCCGCTTCGCAGCCCGGACAGCAGGGCGGCGAGCACGGACGGCTGGGACATGACGGCCTCCTGGGCGGGGCTGAACTGTCAACACCTGGCCTGTACAGGGTGTCAGCCGTGGGCCGCCAAGCGGAGGTGCGCGCCACCCAAATCAGTCCAGTGTCCGGTCATTGGCCTTGGTCGAACAGGCCACCGCGTCCTAGCGTCGGAACCATGCGAATCCGAATCGTCGACGCGTTCACCGACCGTGCCTTCTCCGGCAACCCCGCCGGTGTGCTGCTCCTCGACTCCTTCCCGGACGACGACCGGCTGCAGAAGATCGCCCTGGAGGTGAACCACGCGGAGACGGCGTTCGCGCACCCGCTGCCCGAGGGCGGTGCGGCCGACTGGGCACTGCGCTGGTTCACGCCCGCGGCCGAGGTCGCCCTGTGCGGCCACGCCACGCTCGCCACGGCCCACGTGCTGCACACCACGGGCGCCCACGAGGGCACCGTGCGGTTCACCACCCGCAGCGGTGTGCTGGTGGCGACGCCCGAGGCGGACGGGTCGATCACGCTGGACTTCCCGACCGCCCCGCTGACGGCGGTCGAGATCCCGGAGGGGGTCGCCGAGGCCCTGGGCGCCGAACCGCTCTCCGCCTTCGACACCGGACCGAACGTCGGCGACCTGGTGGTGGAGCTGGCCGACGAGAAGACGATCCATGGCCTGAGCCCTGATATCAGGGCCCTCGGCGCCTACTCGGCCCGCGGCATCATCGCCACCGCCCGCGCCGAGGACCCCGCCCGGGGATACGACTTCGTCTCCCGGTGCTTCTTCCCGAACGTCGGCATCGACGAGGACCCCGTCACCGGCAGTGCCCATACGGCGCTGGCCCCCTTCTGGTCCGAGCGCCTCGGCCGCTCCGTCCTCACCGGTCTGCAGGCTTCGCCGCGCTCCGGCCGCGTCCGCACGGAGCTGCGCGGCGACCGCACCCTGCTGAGCGGACGCGCGGTCACGGTCATCGAGGGCGAGCTGCTGGCGTAGGGCTTCGAAAGCCCCGTACGAGAGGCTGCCGGCGCCTCACGCCGTCGGCAGCCAGCCCACCTTTCCGGCGAGCAGCGCGTAGCCGACGAACGCCCCGATGTCGAGCAGGGAATGCGCCACCACCAGGGGACCCACCCGGCCCCAGCGCCGGTACAGGTACACGAAGACCACGCCCATCACCATGTTGCCGATGAAGCCGCCGATGCCCTGGTAGAGGTGGTAGCTACCACGCAGTACGGAACTGGCCACCAGCGCGGTGCCGGGCGTCCACCCCAACTGACCCAGCCGCCGCAGCAGATAGCCGACGACGACGACCTCTTCGAGGATGGCGTTCTGCATCGCCGAGAGGATCAGCACGGGGTACTTCCACCACACGTCGGGCAGCGCCTCCGGCACCACCGTGAGGTTGAAGCCGAGGCCGCGTGCGGCCAGGTAGAAGGCGATTCCGGTGCTGCCGATCACCGCCGCGACACCGGCGCCACGACCGAGGTCGGGCCAGGGCCGGGTGCGGTCGAAGCCGAGGGTGCGCAGGCTGCCGCCCTCCCGCAGGAGAAGGTGCGCGACGAGTGCGACGGGCACCAGAGCCGTCGCGATCCCGAACAGCTGCCAGGCGAGATCCAGCCAGGGGCGGCCCGGTGCGGCCGAGGCGTTGAGGGTCGCCGCCTGATCCTTGAGGCCGCCCGGTTTCGTGACCGATCCGACAAAGCTGATCAGGGCGGACACTCCACTCGCACCGAGCGAAAGCCCCAGAACGAGCAGTGTCTCGTCACGGAGGATTCGTCGCGAGAGCCTCTCCGGAGGAAAAGAATCGGCCATCGGACCCGCCTCTGCCTGCACACCTGACTCCAATTCAGCAATCCCGCCTCATCCACATCGTCCCCCCGCTAGTGTCTCGAAAGAAGTTACGAAGATCGTGCGCTAGGCCGTTGGGGGGACGGGCACCGTACGGGGCGTACCTCCCCTTTGCCTGCCATACGGCCGTGATGCGGCACGAGGTTCAACAGGGAGGGGCACCACCGTCATGGGACGTCACAGCTTGCCCGATCAGTATGGGGCGGGCGGCAGCGGCCCCCGCCCACGTGTGCGCCGCCGGCAGGTGGCCATCGCGACGGTTCTCGTCCTGACCGTCGCCGGCGGCACGGCGGGCGCGGTCAAGAGCGGACTGCTCTCCTTCGGCTCGTCCTGCCAGGACAATCCGGTGCGGCTGGAGCTGGCCGCCTCGCCGGACATCGCCCCCGCCCTGACGGCCGCGGCGAAGCGGGCCCGGGAGAGCGACATCACCTCCGACGGGCGCTGTGTCGCGGTCTCGGTGACCGCGCGTGACTCGTACAAGGTCGCGGACACACTGAGCTCGGACAAGAAGACCGACGCGCAGGTCTGGGTGCCGGACTCGCAGCTGTGGATCGACCGGATCACGGCGAACAGCGCCGCGACCGACCTGACCCCGGCGGGAGCGGTCGCCTCGACGCCGATCGGGATGGCCATGGTGCCGACGGCGGCGAAGTCGCTGGGGTGGCCGAAGAAGACGTACAGCTGGATCGAGCTGGCCGGGGCGACCATGACGGACGACTCGCTGAAGCTGGGTGCGGCCGACCCCGCGCGCAGTGCGACCGGGCTGCTGGCGCTGACCCGGCTGAGCACGGCAACCGCGAAGCTCAAAGGCGGTCAGACGCAGGCCGCGGCCATGATGAAGACGCTGTCGCAGCGCATCTCGGACAGCGACAGCCAGGTCGTGGACACGTTGCCGCGCGACAACTCCGGGACCGAGCTGGGCAATCCGAAGCGCAACGAGGCGCTGGTCCTCACCGAGCAGGCGGCGTACTCGTACAACGAGTCCGCCGACAGCGGCTCCCGTCTGGACATGTTCTATCCCAAGGACGGCTCGCCCGAGCTCGACTACCCGTACGCGATGGTCGGCCAGCTGACCACCGACCAGAGCCGGGCCGCGCTGCGGTTCATGAACTACCTGCGCCAGCCCGCCCAGGCGCGGCTCCTGGAGAAGTACGGCTTCCGGACCTCCGACGAGTCGGCGCCGGAGGCGGTGGTCGCCGAGGCCGGTGGGAGCAGCCCGCAGCCGTACGCCGAGGCCGCAGTGCAGCCGGCCTCGGACACGGCGCTGCAGGAGGTCCTCGGCACCTGGACGATCACGGTGCAGAGCGCCCGGCTCACCACGGTCGTGGACGCGTCCGGCTCCATGGCCGAGGCGGTGCCGGGGACGGGCGGCCAGTCCCGGATGGACGTCACCAAGGCGTCGCTGCTGCAGGCTCTCGCCACCTTCACGCCGGAGGACGAGATCGGGCTGTGGGAGTTCTCCACCAAGCTGGACGGCGACAGGGACTACCGCGTCCTGGTGCCGACCGAACGCCTCGGCGACCAGAAGGGCAGCGGCACCCAACGGGACAAGCTGTCGGCCGCGTTCGGCGCCCTGCAGCCGGTGCCGGACGGGGCGACCGGTCTCTACGACACCACGCTCGCCGCCTACAAGGCGGCCACGGCGTCGTACGCCAAGGGGAAGTTCAACGCCCTCGTCATCCTCACCGACGGCGTCAACCAGGACCCCGGCAGCATCACCCGCGCCAGGCTCATCTCCGAACTCCAGAGACTCACCAACCCCGAGCGCCCGGTTCCCCTGATCATGATCGCCGTGGGCCCCGACGCCGACCGGGACGAAGCCGAGGAGATCGCCAAGGCCACCGGCGGCTCGGGTCAGTCGGTCACCAACCCGTCCCAGATCCAGTCGGTGATCCTCAAGGCGATCGTGGCGGCGGGGGCACAGGGCGAGGACTGAGCGCCGGCACGGCCCCCGGCTCCCGTCGACTCCTCGAGTCACCCGTCGTGAGCCGGCCTTCCCACCGTCGTCCTCACCCCAGCGGCACCGGCTCCGGCAAGCCCACCGGCCAGGTGTGCACCGGCTCCCCCGTGTGCATCAGTTCGCTGTACCTCCGGGTCGTGGCCGCCAGTGCGGCGTCCCTGGACAGGCCCGTCTCCAGGGCCCGGTGGAAGGTGGCCGCCTGCCAGGAGGCGCCGTTGACGCGGCGGCGGCAGCGTTCCTCGATGACGCCGAGGTAGAGGTCGCGGTCGGCGGGTTCGATGCCCCACGCGTCCAGGCCGGCCTCGGCGAGCGGAAGGAGTTCGTCGCGGACCAGGGTCACCGCGTCGACCTCCGTGGTACCGCCGTAGCGGCCGCGGCGCGGCCATTCCAGGCGGGCCTCGATGCCGTGCTTGCAGGCGGCGTCGAAGTTGGCGGCGGCGGCCTCGAAGGGCAGCCGGGTCCAGACCGGCCGGGACTCCTCGGCGAGGGCGCGAACAAGCCCGTAGTAGAAGGCCGCGTTGGCGATGACGTCGGTGATGCTGGGGCCGGCCGGCAGGACGCGGTTCTCGACGCGCAGATGCGGGACGCCGTCGGCGATGCCGTAGACCGGGCGGTTCCAGCGGTACACCGTGCCGTTGTGCAGGACGAGTTCGGCGAGTTTCGGGACGCCGCCCGCGTCGAGGACGTCCAGCGGGTCCTCCTTGTCGCAGATCGGCAGGAGAGCCGGGAAGAAGCGCAGGTTCTCCTCGAAGAGGTCGTGCGCGGAGGAGATCCACCGCTCCCCGAACCAGGTGCGCGGCCGCACCCCTTGGGCCTGCAGCTCGGGCGGCCGGGTGTCGGTGGACTGCTGGAAGAGCGGCGGCCTGGACTCACGCCACAGCTCACGGCCGAACAGGAAGGGCGAGTTGGCGCCGACGGCGATCTGGGCGGCGGCGACGGCCTGCGCGGCGTTCCACACGTCGGCGAAGCGGGCCGGGGTGACCTGGAGGTGCAGCTGTACGGAGGTGCAGGCGGCCTCCGGCGCTATGGACTTGGAGGTGCAGGTGAGGCGCTCGACGCCGTCGATGTCGAGGACGAAGTCCTCCCCGCGGGCGGCGACGATCTGGTCGTTGAGGAGGGCGTAGCGGTCGACGTCGGAGAGGTTCGAGGAGACCAGGTCGTCCCGGTCGAGGGTCGGCAGAATGCCGATCATCACGATTCCCGCGTCGAGCTCGCCCGCTTTACGATCGGCATATGCCAATGAGGTCCTGAGTTCCTCGGCGAGCCGGTCGAATACCCGCCCCTCCAATCGATGTGGGGCTATGTTGACTTCCAGGTTGAACATGGCGAGTTCTGTTTGGAAATCTCGACTTGCGATCCGTTCCAGGACCTGTCCATTGAGCATTTTCGGCATGCCGTCGGCCCCGGTCAGATTCAATTCGATCTCCAGCCCCATGAGGTTCCTGGGGCGATCGAACCGCTTCTCGGCCAGGAGTCGCTCCAGCCCCGCGAGGCACCTGCGGAGCTTGGCCCGGTAGAGCTGCCGCTCGGACAGATCGAACCGACCTGCCACGACCTTCTCCCCCATCGAAGCGTCCCTCCTCGATCGGGCGGTCGGCAGATCCCGACCGCCGGTGTCAGGTCACGGGGGATGATGCCCAGCGTCGGCGATCGATAACGTCCCCACGCGAGGCCGTCGCCCGCTACTCTGGACGGATGTGACCGGAGGCACATTCACCGGGCATGGAGCACGGTGCAGTTTCACGCCGACAACGAACTCGTGAAAAACGCCGACGAGAATTGGCCGACCGCTTCCGGGCTCTTGTGCGAGGTCACCGCCGTAACCCCGGAGCGGAATCGGGATGATTCCCGCGCATCGCCGACCGGATACGCCCTTGCCGGGTGCTCCGGAAACGGTTAGACGAAACACCGTCTGAACATATGTCGTATAAACTCCACTAACAAGGCAGAGGGTTGGCGCCCCGGTCATGGAACCTGCCGTCCAGGTGACGTGCGGCAGGCCTCAGCCACGCTCACCGTACCCAGACCCCGGCCCCCGCCTCTCTCGCCTCGTGAGCAGACAGCGCCGTCCGCCCCCGCCACGCCCTCGCGCCACCGTGCCTGTCGAATGAGAGGCGACCCACCATGCCGCTGCATGTACCCCCGGCTCCCGCGCCCGCACTTCGCACCGTCCTCACCGCACTTGCCTCGCCCACCGCGGTCCGCGAGGCCCGAACGCCCTCCCTGCTGCGCGCCCAGGGGCCCGCGACCCCCGAGCTCCCGCTGCCCGTACACGTGCTGGACGAGCTGACCCCCGCGGGCATCTCCGCCACCCGGCTGACCGGGTGGCGTTTCCTGATCCGCTGCGCCGACCGCGCGGTGGCCGCGGCGGAGACCATGCTGACCCCCGACGGCTGGGCCTTCTCGCACTTCTTCGAGGGCCCCTACATCGCCTCCACCGAGCACGCCCTGCGCCAGGCCGAGACGATGAAGCAGCCCTACCAGCCGCGCCTGCTGTCGGTACCGAGCCTGTACATGCTCACCCTCTGGCTGCACGGCGACAGCACGGCCGACGGCGCCGTCGGTCACCCCGCCGCCACCGACCTGCTCGTCCCGCTGGCGCCGGCCCCACCCGGTATCGCGGCGCACCGCCCGCACCGCGTCGCCGAGCTGCTCCCGGTGCTGACCCATCGGGTGACTCCCGCCCCGCTGCTCGGCCAGATCGCCTGACATTCCGCACCCCGACCGCCCGCGTGCCCCGTCGCCGAATTCCGGTGACGGGGCACGGCGCTGTTTTCCGGCGGCATTACGCTCGTACGAGCAATTAGTCGCTCGTACGAGCCTTGATATCCTTCTGACCTGTACGGACTAGCCCCATCCGACCACTGCGAACCACCCGAAGTGACAGTGCAGTTGGACTGAACCGCCCGCCCGGGTGAAGCGTCATCAACCTGTGAAGAAGTGGTGCGTCGAAATGCCTGCGGATTGACGTCCGTGGGGCAACACTGGACTGGACCGACTTATGACAACGGGGGGCGGCCATGGACAACGCTTCAAGCCGCGGAACAGACACGACAGCCATCTCACATCTCACAACCCAGCGAAAGATCCCACCAATGTGCCAGCACCAGCCACCGTGCCCTTCAGCAGACTCCGCCGACCGGGAATCCGCCCGACTCGTGGCGCACCACCCGGAGCAGGGCTGGAGCCTGCTGTGCAACGGCGTTCTGCTCTTCGAGGACACCGGTGAGCTCCTGCCCGACGGCCAGATCATCGCCCCGCACCGCTCGATGGGTGCCGGCCAGGTGATGACGGCCGCCTGAGGCGGACCGGGCGGCGCCGAGCCGTCCGGTGTATTCCAGGGGCCGGTCGCGGAGCCAAGCCGCGAGCCGGCCCCGACGCACGTCCGGGGGTGATCACACCCCGTAGTTACCCGTGCGTATAGAGGTGGTGGCGAGGGCCGTGCGGCGATCCGGTGGTGATCACCCTTCCCACCGACGCCCGTTTTCCGGAAGACTTCTGGAAAGTTTCGCGGCGGCGTCCATGGAGGTGGGGGAATTGGCAGCAGACGAGGCCGAGGCGGCATCCGAGACCCGGGGCAAGGTCACGATCACGGAGATCGCCCGGCAGGCCGGGGTCTCGGTGCCGACCGTGTCACGGGTGGTCAACGGCCGGTCCGATGTGTCGCCCAGGACCCGGGCCCGGGTCGAGGACCTGCTGCTGAGGCACGGCTACCGCAAGCGCACCGCGGCCTCCGGCTCCGGCGCCGCGCTGCTCGACCTGGTCTTCAACGACCTGGACAGCCCCTGGGCGGTGGAGATCATCCGGGGTGTGGAGGAGATCGCGCACGCGGCCGGTGTCGGCACGGTCGTGTCGGCGATCCATGGGCGCTCGGGCGACGCCCGCGAATGGATGCGGAACCTGCGCGCCCGCGCCTCCGACGGCGTCATCCTGGTCACCTCGGCCCTGGAGCCGGTCCTGCACGAGGAGTTGCGCGCCCTCGGCGTCCCGCTCGTCGTCGTCGACCCGGCCGGCTCCCCCGCCCTCGACGTCCCCACCATCGGCGCCGCCAACTGGTCGGGCGGCATGGCGGCCACCGAGCACCTGCTGTCGCTGGGCCACCGCAGGATCGGTCTGATCGCGGGCCCGCCCCGGCTGCTCTGCTCCCGCGCCCGCCTCGACGGCTACCGCGCCGCCCTGGAGGGCGCCGGCATCGCCCTCGACGACACCCTCGTCGTCCCCGGCGACTTCCACCCCGAGTCCGGCTTCACCGGCTGCACCACCCTCCTCGACCTCCCCGAACCACCGACCGCGATCTTCGCGGCCAGCGACCAGATGGCGCTCGGCGCGATCGAGGCCCTGCGTCGGCGCGGTCTGCGGGTGCCGGAGGACATGAGCGTGGTCGGTTTCGACGACCTTCCGGAAGTCCGCTGGTCGGCACCACCACTGACGACGGTCCGCCAACCCCTCGCCGACATGGGCAAGTTGGCGGTCCGTACGGTCCTGCGTCTGGCCCGCGACGAGCAACCGGACTCTCCGCGCGTGGAGTTGGGCACCGAACTGGTGGTGCGGGCGAGCACGGCACCGGTCGCCGAGGCGGGCTGAGAGCGCCGCCTTCCCGTCGGCCTGACGGGGCGCCGACCCTCGTACCGTCGGCGCCCACGCTCTCCGCGTACCCACCGATCCGGCACCGACCCGGTGGGGCACGCCCACCACCGGGCCGGGCCGGTCCCCGGCTGCTCCCCTAAATGCCGCCGGGGCGTCCGGTGTTGTGCCGCTACTTGCCGCCCAGCGCCTCCCTGATCGCGAAGTACGCGGGCTTGGGCCGCAGTTGTTCGTCCCACGGCAGCGCGGCGCCCTGACCCGGGAAGAACGCCGGAATCCAGGAGTACTTGTCGGTGTAGTCCCAGACCGTGATGCCCACGCACCGCCGCACCGCGAGGCACGCCGACGTCAAGTCCCGGTACCAGTCTGCCTGTTGGGCGAGCTTCGCGTCGGTCGCCGGCAGGATCATCCGTATGTCGACCTCGGTGAGCGCGGTGTCGAGGCCGAGCTCGGAGAAGCGGCGGAGGTTGTCCTCCAGGGTGGTCGGATAGCCGTACTGGAGAGCCAGATGGGCCTGGAGACCTATGCCGTCGAGCGGGACGTGCTGGGCCTTGAGGTCCTGCGCCAGCTGGTAGTAGGCGTCCGACTTCGGGCCGACGGCCTCGATGTTGTAGTCGTTGAGGTACAACTTCGCGTGCGGGTCGGCCTGGTGGGCCCAACGCAGGGCGTCGGCGATGTAGCCCGGGCCGAGCGTCTTGTACCAGATGGTCTCCCGGTAGGTGCCATCCTCGTTGAACGCCTCGTTGACGACGTCCCACGAGTAGACCTTGCCGCGGTAGTGCCGTACCTCGGTCTGGATGTGCTTCTTGAGCACGGCTCTCAGCTCGTCCGCCGTCCACTCGCGGCCGGTGAGCCAGCTGGGCAACTGGCTGTGCCACACCAGGGTGTGGGCGCGCACCCGCTGATGGTTCTTCCGGGCGAGGTCGACGATCTGGTCGCCGTTCGTCCAGTCGAAGACGCCCTGTCGGGGCTCGGTGGCGTACCACTTCATGCCGTTGCCGGGCGTGATCATGTCGAACTCGCCGCCGAGCAAGGAGGTGTAGGCGGTGTCGGTGAGTTCGGGGTTGTCGGTCGCGCTGCCGAAGTAGCGGCCGTGGCGCTGGGCGAGGTCGGCGAGGGTGGCGGGCCTGTTCTGGGCCTGGGCGGGCGTGCCGGTGGTGAGACCGGCGGCGACCAGGACCGCGGCGAGAGCGCCGACGAGTCTGAGGCGGTTCTTGGGCATGGTGCGACTCCTCACGGGGTGGGGTGCGATGCCGTGTCGGCGCGTGTCATCCCTTCGTCGCGCCGGCGGTGAGGCCGCCGACGAGCTGGCGCTCGGCGACCGAGTAGAAGGCGAGGGCCGGGACCATCGCCAGGACGAGGTAGGCGAAGACACGGGCGTAGTCCGCCGAGTACTGGCCCTGGTACTGCGCCACACCGAGCGGCAGCGTCCACCACTTGGCGTCGGTGAACACCAGCAGCGGCAGGAAGAAGTTGTTCCAGCTGGTGACGACGGCGAGCACGGAGACCGTGCCGAGTGCGGGCCGGGCCATGGGCAGCAGCACCCGCCAGAAGAACCCGAAGGCGCTGCAGCCGTCGAGCGTGGCCGCCTCCTCCAGCTCGCCCGGGATCTGCCGGAAGAAGCCGCGCAGGATGATGATGGTCATCGGCAGCCCGAAGGCGGCCTGCGGGAGGATCACGCCGAGCGGGTTGTCCAGCAGGCCGAGGTAACGCAGGAGCAGGAACAGCGGGAGCGCGGCGACCGCGAAGGGGAACATCAGCCCCATCGTGAAGAAGGTGAACAGCAACTCCCGCCCGCGGAAGGCGAATCGGGCGAAGGAGAAGGCCGCGAGCGCGGACACGGCGACCACGATCGCGGTCGTCGCCACCGCGACCAGCGTGCTGTTGCCGACCAGCCGCCAGAAGTCGCCCGAGCCGAGGATGCCGGTGTAGTTGCCGGTCAGCCAGTGCTCGGGCAGCCCGAAGGGGTTGCTGGACAGCTCGGCGGTCGACTTGAAGCCGGACAGCCCGGCGTAC
Source organism: Streptomyces sp. NPDC001617 (assembly GCF_053596855.1). NCBI lineage: Bacteria > Bacillati > Actinomycetota > Actinomycetes > Kitasatosporales > Streptomycetaceae > Streptomyces > Streptomyces sp. NPDC001617. Next base: position 24,345 of record NZ_JBSFHA010000004.1, on the reverse strand, counting down.
ACCAGGGGTACGACCATCACCGCGCCGACGAGGACGAGGACGACGTGCAGCGGCAGGGTCCGAACTGCCCTGGTCTTCCGGGTCACTTGCCGTCCCCCCGCATCGTGGTGGTGGCGCCCTCGAGGTCGCGGCGGAGCACGAACCGCTGGTAGGCGAGGGCGAAGACGAGGCAGATGCCGAACATGACCACGCTGATCGCGCTGGCGTAGCCGACCTGGTACCGCTTGAAGCCGTACTGGAACATAGTCACGGCCATCGTCTCGGAGTGGTGGTCGGGGCCACCCTGGGTGATCACCCAGACCAGGTCGAAGAGTTGGATCGACCCGATGACGGACAGGAAGACGCTGATGCGGAGCGTGGGCGCGAGCAGCGGGAGGGTGACGTTGCGGAAGCGCTGCCAGGGACCCGCCCCGTCGATGAGGGCCGCCTCCGTCAACTCGGCGGGGATGGACTGGAGTCCGGCCAGGTAGAGCATCATGTGGAAGCCGAAGTACTTCCAGGTCATGACCAGGAAGAGGGTCGCCATGACGTACGAGGGGTCGGCGAACCACTCCCCGCCGATACCGCCGAGGCCGATGGAGCCGAGGACGTGGTCGGCGAGTCCGTCGTCGGGCGCGAAGATCATGCTGAACAGCACGCCCGTGATGGCCTCGGACAGGACGTACGGCGCGAAGAACAGCATCCGGTAGACGGCCCGGCCGCGCAGTCGCTGGTTGAGGGCGACGGCCATGGCGAGCGCGAACGGCAGTTGCAGCGCGAGGGACAGGACGATCAGGACCCCGCAGCGCCACAGGTCGCCGAGGAAGACGTCGTCCTGGAAGAGACGGGTGAAGTTGTCCGTGCCCGTGTAGTCGGAGGGCATGCCGAAGCCGCCCCAGCGGAAGAAGGCGGCGTACAGCGCGAACAGCATCGGCAGGATCACGAGCCCGATGAACAGCACCAGCGCGGGCACCTGGAAGCCGACCGCGGTGAGCCAGTTCAGCAGGCGCCGACGCGCCCGCCCCCGGGCCGGCTTGGCGGCCGGGGAGGTGCGGGCGACGTCGGGGCCCGTCCGCTTGTCCGGGAGGAAAGTGGAGGTCATCGCCGGCTACTACGCTTCCTTCGCGGTCTTGGTGATCGACTGCGTGACCTGTTCGGGGGACTTGGAACCGGCGATCAGCGCGGTGACGCTGTCGTTGACCTCCTGGCCGACGGCGGGCGCGTAGGCCTGGTCGAGGTAGAGCTGGAAGCCGGTGGCTCCCTTCAACTGGGCCTGTACGGCCTTGGTGTTGGGGTCGCTGAGGGCGCTCTCGGCGGCCGGGACGACCGGCAGGACGCCGGTCTTCTTCACCAGCTCCAGGTCGGTGGCCTCGGAGGCGAAGAACTTCAGGAAGTCGACAGCCGCCTGCGGGGCGCCCTTGCGCAGGGCGTGTCCACCGCCTCCGCCGAACACCTCGGTGATCGCGCCCTTTCCGCCGTCGACGGCCGGGAACGGGAAGAAGCCGAGGTTCGAGCCGAGTCCCTTGCCCGCGTCGGCCTCGACGACCGGGGCCCACTGGCCCATGAGCTCCATGGCCGCCTTGCCGTTGCCCATGGTGGCCGCCTGGCCGGTGGGCGTGGAGTACGAGGCGCCGAGGAACCCCTTCTGGAACGGCTGGAGTTTGACCAGGTCCTTGAGGTGCTGTCCGGCCTGGACCAGCCCGGGATCGCTGAAGTCCTTGTTCTCGTCGGCCTTCTGCAGGGCGTCGATGCCGGCGGTGCGCATGGCGAGGTAGGCCCAGTAGTACATGGCGGGCCACTTCTCCTTGCCGGCCAGGGCGATGGGCGTGATGTTCTTCGCCTTGAGCTTCCTGACCGTGTCGAGGAAGCCGCTCCAGGTGGTGGGCGGCGTGGTGATGCCGGCCTGCTTGAAGAGCGCCTTGTTGTACCAGAAGCCGATCATGCCGATGTCGAACGGGATGCCGTACGTCTTCTTGTCGAGGAGGTACGGCTGCTTCGCCACGGACAGCAGACCGTCGGCCCATGGCCCGGTCCGGTCGGTGAGGTCCTCGACGAGCCCTGCGTCGACCTGCTGTTGCAGCACTCCCCCGCCCCAGGTGTGGAAGATGTCCGGGAGCTTCCCGGAGGCGGTCAGCGCCGTCATCTTCGACTTGTAGGCGTCGTTCTCCAGCTGGACGATCTTTATCTTCACCTTGGGGTGCTGGGCCTCGAACTTCTTGGCCAGCCCCGCCCACACGCTCTTCGTCGGCTGGGTGGTGGAGATGTTCCACCACTCGATCGCGGTCGTCCCGTCCGACGACCCGCCGTCCGAGTCGCCGCCGCACGCGCTCAGTGCCGTCATGCCCAGACCGGCCGCGGCGGAGGCCGCCAGGAAGCCGCGGCGGGACAGTGCCCGATCGCCCATCATGCGCTCCTTGGGTAGGGACGGCGTGTCCACGACCGTCCGCTGGACCGAAAGTTTCGGAGATGATCCAGAAAGCTTCGCTGTTGCCGCACCCTAGAGACAGCTCCCAAACGGTGGCAACCCCTTGTACGAGGTCAATCTGCGAGCAAGGGGCTGGTGGCCGGGGGATGTTGAGGAGGATGCGGGGTCGACCTTTCGACTGGGGGGTCGAAACATTCGATCTGGGCGACGAACCTTACGGAGCCGACCGGGAGTCCTCTGAACAGAGGGTGGTCAGGGGCTCGGGGCAGGAGTGAGATGGAGGAGGGTCACGAAGAAAGGGGAGCCATGTCCGCTACGGACGGCACCCCGCCCGACCGGGTCGTGGTGGGTGTGAGCGGGTCGCTGGGCAGCCTCACCGCACTGGGCCGCGCCGCCGAGGAGGCCCGGCGCCGGGGCGCCGTACTGTGGCCGGTGCTGGCCTGGGAGCCTCCCAGCGGGGCGTCGGCGGCGCATCGCACGACCGCCCTGGCCCTGGTGGTCATGGAGTGGCCGCGCCTGGCGCGCCGACGGCTGGCCGCGGCCCTGACCAACATCTTCGGCGAGACCGGCCCGGCCGTCCCGATGCACGCGCTCGTCGTCCGGGGCGCCCCGGGCCCGGTGCTGGTCGCCACCGCCGACCGGGAGAGCGACCTGCTGGTCGTCGGCACCGGCCGCCGTGGCGTACTGCACCGCGCCCTCGCCCGCTCGACGAGCCGCTACTGCCTGGCCCATGCCACGTGCCCGGTCCTCGCGGTGCCGCCGTCGCCGCTGGAGTCGGAGTTGGCGGCCGTACATCGTCGTAACGCATGGCGGCTGCGGCTTGATGTGGGGGATCTGCTGAGGGCGCCAGGGCCGCGGGACGCGTGAGCGGGCCGTCGGCTACGACACCGCCGTGGCCGAGAGATCCGGTTCCTCCGGTCGCCGTCCGGCCGCCATCCGCAGACTCAGCACCATCGTCAGGCCCCCGCCCGGCGTGTCCTCCGCGTGCAGCGTGCCGCCCATCGACTCGGCGAAGCCGCGGGCCACCGCCAGCCCCAGGCCGACCCCGGCGCCGCGCGGAGCGTCCCCGTACCGCTGGAAGGGCTCGAAGATGCGCTCCTTGGCCTCGTCGGGGACGCCGGGCCCGCGGTCCACCACCCGCACCTCGACCCGGTCGGCGATGGCGCTCGCGGCGACCAGCACCGGTGTCTCGGCGGGGCTGTACTTCACCGCGTTCTCCACGACGTTGGCGACCGCCCGCTCCAGCAGCCCCTTGTCGGCCTCGACCATCGGCAGGGTCTCGGGGATGTCCAGCTCCACGCTGTCCTCGGGAACCCCGCCCAGCGCCATCGGCACCACCTCGTCGAGGTCGGTCTCACGGACGATCGGCGTGACCGTGCCGGTCTGCAGACGGGACATGTCGAGGAGGTTGCCCACCAGGTGGTCGAGCCGGTCGGCGCCGTCCTCGATCGCCTCCAGGAGGTCGGCCCGGTCCTGCTCGGACCACTCGACGTCGTCCGAACGCAGCGACGACACCGACGCCTTGATGCCCGCGAGCGGCGTGCGCAGATCATGGCTCACGGCGGCCAGCAGCGCCGTGCGGATGCGGTTCCCCTCGGCCAGCTCCTTGGCCTGGTCGGCCTCGCTGCGCAGCCGCTGCCGGTCCAGGACCACGGCGGACTGTGCGGCGAACGCGGCCAGCACCCGCCGGTCGGCGGCCGGCAGCACCCGCCCGGACAGGGCCAGCGCCATGTGGTCCCCGACCGGCATGTCGGCGTCCGCGTCCTCGGGAGCCTCCGCGGGCCGCGGCCCCACACTGCCCGCGCAGGTCCACGGCGCCACCTCGCTCTCCCGCTCCAGCAGCGCCACGGACCGCATGCCGAAGGTCTCCCGCACCCGCTCCAGCAGGGCCTCCAGACTGGTCTCGCCCCGGAGCACATTGCCCGCGAGGTAGGAGAGGATCTCCGACTCCGCCCGCAGCCGCGCCGCCTGGTGGGTGCGCCGGGCGGCGAGGTCGACGACGGAGGCCACGGCCACCGCGACCCCGACGAAGATCGCGATGGCGACGATGTTCTGCGGGTCGGCAATGGTGAAGGTGTGGACGGGCGGGGTGAAGTACCAGTTCAGCAGCAGCGAGCCCACCGCCGCCGAGGCCAGCGCCGGCAGCAGCCCGCCGAGCAGCGCCGCGGCGACCGTCAGGGTTAGATACAGCAGCATGTCGTTGGCGAGGCCGACGTCCGGGGCGACGCCGGTCAGGAGGAGGGTGAGGAGAACGGGGCCGAGCACGCCGACCAGCCAGCCCCGGATGATCCGGGAACGGCCCAGCCGTGCGCCCCGGTTCACGGGCAGACCCCGGCCCTTGCCCGCCTCGTCATGGGTGATCAGGTGCACGTCGAGGTCGGGCCCCGAGTCCCGGGCGACCGTCGCACCGACGCCCGGCCCGAAGACGTACTGCCAACTCCTGCGTCGAGAGACGCCGAGCACGATCTGGGTGGCGTTCACCCCGCGCGAGAAGTCCAGCAGGGCCGCCGGGACGTCGTCGCCGACGACCTGGTGGAAGGTGCCGCCCAGGTCCTCCACGAGGGTGCGCTGGACGGCGAGTTCGTTCGGGGAGGCGTAGGTCAGGCCGTCGCTGCGGGTGATGTAGACGGCGAGGACCTCGCCGCCGGCGCCCTTCTCCGCGAGCCGCGCGGCCCGTCGGATCAGCGTCCGGCCCTCCGGGCCGCCGGTCAGGCCGACCACGATCCGTTCGCGCGAACCCCAGATGGTGGAGACCTGGTGCTCGCTGCGGTACTGGTTGAGGTACTCGTCGACCCGGTCGGCGACCCACAACAGCGCCAACTCCCGCAGGGCGGTGAGGTTTCCGGGCCGGAAGTAGTTGGAGAGGGCCGCGTCGACCTTGTCCGGCCTGTAGATGTTCCCGTGTGCCATACGGCGGCGCAGGGCCTGCGGCGACATGTCGACGAGTTCGATCTGGTCGGCCCGCCGCACCACCTCGTCCGGCACGGTCTCCTGCTGTCGTACGCCCGTGATGGACTCGACGACGTCGCCGAGCGATTCGAGGTGCTGGATGTTGACCGTCGACACGACGTCGATGCCGGCCGCGAGCAGTTCCTCGACGTCCTGCCAGCGCTTGGCATTGCGGGAGCCGGGGATGTTGGTGTGGGGCAGCTCGTCGACCATCGCCACCTGGGGGCGGCGGGCCAGGACGGCGTCGATGTCCATCTCGGTGAACGTGGTGTCCCGGTACTGGAGTTCCTTGCGCGGGATCTCCTCCAGGCCGTGCAGCATCACCTCGGTGCGCGGTCGGCCGTGGTGCTCCACGAAGGCGACGACGCAGTCGGTCCCGCGCTCGATGCGCCGGTGCGCCTCGGAGAGCATCGCGTACGTCTTGCCGACGCCCGGTGCCGCGCCGAGGTAGATCCGCAGCTTGCCGCGTGCCATGTTCACCCTTCGAAGCGGTAACCCATGCCGGGTTCGGTGATGAGGTAACGGGGGTGCGAGGGGTCCGCCTCCAACTTGCGGCGCAGCTGGGCCATGTAGACCCGGAGGTAGTTGGTCTTGTTGCTCTGGGTGACCCCCCAGACCTCCTGGAGCAGGTACTTCTGGGTGATGAGCCGGCCGGGGTTGGTGATCAGGATCTCCAGCAGATGCCACTCGGTCGGTGTGAGCCGTACGTCCCGGTGGCCGCGGACCACCTTCTTGGCCAGCAGGTCGACCGTGAACTCGGCGGTCTCCACCCGGGTGGTCTCGGGAGCGAGCGGGGTCTCCTCGACACGGCGCACGGCGGCGCGCAGCCGGGCCATCAGCTCGTCCATGCTGAAGGGTTTGGTGATGTAGTCGTCGGCGCCGGCGTCGAGCGCGGCGACCTTCTCGTCGGAGGCCTGGCGCGCGGACAGCACCAGGACCGGCACCCGGGTCCAGCCGCGCAGGGCCCGGATGACGTCGACGCCGTCCATGTCGGGCAGCCCGAGGTCCAGCAGCACGACGTCCGGTTGGCGCGCGGCCGCGAGGCGCAGCGCCGTGGCTCCGTCGGAGGCGGCGTCCACGCCGTACCGGCGCGCCTGCATGTTGATCACGAGGGCCCGCACCAGCTGCGGGTCGTCCTCCACCACCAACACCCTGGTCATGGGTGGGCGCCACTCCTCTCGTACGCGCCGGCCGACGTCCAACCGGCTTCACGGCTGGGGAGTGTCCGGCGGATCAGGTCGGCTGAAAGACACGGTGCTTCCTGGCCGAGCCGAGCGGACTCCTGGGGGTCCCCCACGCCCTTGAGGCAGTGGGGGGCGCGTGCCGGACCCCCCGACGCCGGGCTGATCCGCCGGACACCCCCCAGGGGAGCCGACGGGCTCGGATCGCTCCGGCCGCCGACTCCCGCTCGGGTCTCGTGACGCCATCAGCTCTTCGCCGCGAGGGCCTTGAGCGCGATGTTGAGTTCGAGGACGTTCACGCGGGGCTCGCCCATGAAGCCGAGCGTGCGGCCCTCGGTGTGGTCCTTGACCAGCTTCTCGACCTGGGCGACCGGGAGGTGGTTGCGCTGGGCGACCCGGTGGACCTGGAGCTCCGCGTACTGCGGGGAGATGTCCGGGTCGAGGCCGGAGCCGGAGGAGGTGACCGCATCGGCGGGGACCTGGGAGGGCTTGACCGGGTAGCCGGGCACGGAGTTGTCCTTGACGACCTTCGCCTTCGCCTCCTTCACCCACTTGATGAGGTCGGCGTTGTCACCGGAGCGGTTCGTGGCGCCGGAGAGGATCAGCTTGTACTGGGTGTTGACCGAGTTCGTGCCCAGCCCGTTGGCGGGCCGCGGCTGGAAGTAGTCGAGGCTGTAGCCCTGTTGCCCGATCAGCGAGGACCCGACCACCTTCCCGTCGGCCTTGATCTCGGAGCCGTTCGCCTTGTTGTGGAACAGCGCCTGCGCCACACCTGTGACGGCCAGCGGGTAGATCACGCCTGTGAGCAGAGTCAACACGAGCAGCGCCCGCAGGCCCGCGCCCAGCAACCGCCCGGTGTTCACAACGGAGTTGTTCATGGTCCTTCACCCGATCCCGGGGATCAGAGAGATGAGCAGGTCGATGATCTTGATGCCGATGAAGGGCGCGATCAGACCGCCGATGCCGTAGATCGCGAGGTTCCGCCGCAGCAGCTTGTCGGCGCTGACCGGCCGGTACTGCACACCCTTGAGCGAGAGCGGCACCAGCGCGATGATGATCAGCGCGTTGAAGATGACCGCCGAGAGGATCGCGGAGTCGGGCGAGGACAGGCCCATGACGTTGAGCGTCTTCAGGCCCGGGTACACGGCCGCGAACAACGCCGGGATGATCGCGAAGTACTTCGCGACGTCGTTGGCGATGGAGAAGGTCGTCAACGCGCCTCGGGTGATGAGGAGTTGCTTGCCGATCTCGACGATCTCGATCAGCTTGGTCGGGTTGGAGTCGAGGTCGACCATGTTGCCGGCCTCCTTGGCGGCCGACGTACCGGTGTTCATCGCGACCCCGACGTCCGCCTGGGCGAGGGCCGGCGCGTCGTTCGTACCGTCACCGGTCATCGCGACCAGTTTGCCGCCCGCCTGCTCCCGCTTGATGAGCGCCATCTTGTCCTCGGGCGTGGCCTCCGCGAGGAAGTCGTCGACGCCCGCCTCCTCGGCGATCGCCTTGGCCGTCAACGGGTTGTCACCCGTGATCATGACGGTCTTGATGCCCATGCGCCGCAGCTCGTCGAACCGCTCCCGCATGCCCTCCTTGACGACGTCCTTGAGGTGAATGACGCCCAACACCCGCGCCCCGTCGGCATCTTCGACCGCCACCAGCAGTGGCGTACCGCCGGCCTCGGAGATCCGGTCGGTCAGATCCTGTGCGTCCTGGGCGACTTCACCACCACGCTCCTGCACCCACGCGATGACCGACCCGGCCGCGCCCTTACGGATCTGACGCGCGTCCACGTCCACACCCGACATCCGGGTCTGCGCGGTGAACGCGATCCACTCGGCCCCGGCCAACTCGCCCTGGTGCCGCTCCCGCAGGCCGTACTTCTCCTTCGCCAGTACGACGATGGAGCGGCCCTCGGGCGTCTCGTCGGCCAGCGACGACAGCTGGGCCGCGTCGGCCAGCTCGGCCTCGGTCGTCCCGCTGACCGGCACGAACTCGGCGGCCTGCCGGTTGCCCAGGGTGATGGTGCCGGTCTTGTCGAGCAGCAGCGTCGACACGTCACCGGCCGCCTCGACCGCACGCCCGGACATGGCGAGTACGTTGCGCTGCACCAGCCGGTCCATACCCGCGATGCCGATCGCGGAGAGCAGGGCGCCGATCGTGGTCGGGATGAGGCAGACCAGCAACGCCACCAGCACGACCATCGTCAGATGCGTGCCCGCGTAGTCCGCGAAGGGCGGCAGCGTGGCACACGCCAGCAGGAACACGATCGTCAGCGAGGCCAACAGGATGTTCAGCGCGATCTCGTTGGGCGTCTTCTGCCGGGCCGCGCCCTCGACCAGGTTGATCATCCGGTCGATGAAGGTCTCGCCGGGCTTCGTCGTGATCTTGATGACGATACGGTCGGACAGCACCTTCGTCCCGCCGGTGACAGCACTGCGATCGCCTCCGGACTCACGGATGACGGGCGCCGACTCACCGGTGATCGCCGACTCGTCCACGGACGCGACACCTTCGACGACGTCACCGTCGCCGGGAATGATGTCGCCGGCCTCGCAGACGACCAGGTCGCCGATCTTCAACTCGGTTCCCGGGACCCGCTCCTCGGAGTCTCCGGCGAGCCTGCGCGCGACGGTGTCCGTCTTGGCCTTGCGCAGCGTGTCGGCCTGCGCCTTGCCACGGCCCTCGGCGACCGCCTCCGCCAGGTTGGCGAAGACCACGGTCAGCCACAGCCAGGCGCTGATCGCCCACCCGAACCAGTCGCCGGGGTCCTTGAGGGAGAAGACGGTGGTCAGTACCGACCCGATCCACACCACGAACATCACGGGCGCCTTGACCATCACCCGCGGGTCGAGCTTGCGGAACGCGTCCGGCAGCGACTTGAGCAGCTGCTTGGGGTCGAAGAGGCCCGCGCCGACACGGCCCTCGGGGGACTTGTGCCCGGTGGGTACGTCGCTGTGCGGCGCCCGGGTCGGAGTGGCTGTGGACATGGAGTCCTGCTTCTTGGTGTCAGTCGTCATGACGCCAGCCCCTCGGCCAGCGGGCCCAGCGCGAGGGCCGGGAAGTAGGTAAGACCGGTGATGATCAGGATCGCGCCCACCAGCAGGCCGGTGAACAGAGGCTTTTCGGTGCGCAGGGTTCCCGCTGTGGCCGGCACCGGCTTCTGCTCGGCGAGCGAACCGGCCAGCGCCAGCACGAACACCATCGGCAGGAAGCGGCCGAGGATCATCGCCAGGCCCAGGGTGCTGTTGAACCACTGGGTATCCGCGTTCAGTCCGGCGAAGGCCGAGCCGTTGTTGTTGGCGGCGGACGTGTAGGCGTAGAGGATCTCGGAGAATCCGTGTGCCCCGCTGTTGGTCATCGAGTGCGCCGGGGTCGGCAGGGCCATCGCGAAGGCGGTGAAGATCAGCACCAGGGCGGGCGTGATGAGGATGTAGCAGGCCGCCAGCTTGATCTCGCGGGTGCCGATCTTCTTGCCCAGGTACTCGGGCGTACGGCCGACCATCAGACCGGCGATGAACACCGCGATGACCGCCATGATCAGCATGCCATAGAGACCGGAACCGGTACCGCCGGGCGCGATCTCGCCCAGCATCATGCCGAGCATGGTGATGCCGCCGCCGAGGCCGGTGAAGGACGAGTGGAAGGAGTCCACCGCACCGGTCGAGGTCAGTGTGGTCGACACCGCGAAGATCGACGAGGAGCCGACCCCGAAGCGGACCTCCTTGCCCTCCATCGCGCCGTGGGCCAGCTCGAACGCCGGGCCGTGGTGGGCGAACTCGGTCCACATCATCAGGGCGACGAAGCCGACCCAGATGGTGGCCATGGTCGCGAGGATCGCGTAACCCTGTTTCACCGAGCCGACCATGATGCCGAAGGTGCGGGTCAGCGCGAACGGGACGACGAGCAGCAGGAAGATCTCGAAGAGGTTGGTGAAGGGCGTCGGGTTCTCGAAGGGGTGGGCGGAGTTGGCGTTGAAGTAGCCACCGCCGTTCGTCCCGAACTCCTTGATGGCCTCCTGCGAGGCGACCGCCCCGCCGTTCCACTGCTGCGAGCCGCCCATGCTGTGCCCATGGAAGAACTGACCGACCTCGTGGATGCCGGAGAAGTTCTGGATGGCACCGCAGGCGACGAGCACGATCGCGGCGATGAAGGCACCGGGCAGCAGGATGCGGGTGACGCCCCGCACCATGTCGGACCAGAAGTTGCCGAGTTCGCCGGTGCGCGAGCGCGCGAACCCTCGTACGAGGGCCACCGCCACCGCGATGCCGACCGCCGCCGAGACGAAGTTCTGCACGGCCAGTCCGGCCGTCTGCACGACATGGCCCATGGCCTGTTCGCCGTAGTACGACTGCCAGTTGGTGTTGGTGACGAAGGACGCGGCGGTGTTGAACGCCTGGTCCGGGTCGATGGCCTTGAAGCCCAGCGACAGCGGCAGGACGCCCTGGAGCCGCTGGAGCAGGTAGAGGAAGAGGACGCTGACCGCGGAGAAGGCGAGGACACCTCGCAGGTACGCGGTCCAGCGCATCTCGGTGTCCGGGTTGGCGCCGATGCCCTTGTAGATCCACTTCTCGACGCGCCAGTGCCTGTCGGAGGAGTAGACGTTGGCCATGTAGTTGCCGAGAGGGACATAGGCGAGCGCCAACGCGCCTATGAGCGCGAGCAGTTGGAGCACGCCGGCCAGTACGGGACCCATATCTGTCTCAGAACCTCTCCGGGAAGATCAGGGCGAGGACGAGATAGCCCAGCAGGGCGACGGCTACGACCAGACCGATGATGTTCTCGGCGGTCACAGCTTCGTCACCCCCTTGGCGACGAGAGCCACCAGCGCGAAGCACGCGATCGTGGTGACGACGAAGGCCAGATCGGCCATCGTGAACTCCTGGATGAGGTTCGTTGGACAGGGACGATTAGAGGAAACAGGCTCAGTGACCGGAATCGAGCGCTCGTTGACGGGTCCCATACGGCGCTCCGCGCGGCTTTGACGGGTCTCTTACGGCCACTGCTCCGCCCTGTGACCTGCGGCTCGAAAAGGCCGGCTCGGAACAACCGGCTCGGACGGCCGCCTCAGAACAGCCGGAAGCGCAGGCGGCAGATCACCGCGTCGGTCTCCCTGCGCACGGCGTGCGCGACGACCGCGCCCCGCTGGTCCTGCGGCAGCCGCTGCCACAGCCGCTCCGGCTCGGTCTCCGGGATGAGCACGGTGACCCGGGTGGCCGGCTCGGACGCGCACACCTCACGGAGGTAGGCGGCGATGGGGCGGCCCAGGGAGGCCGGCGTACAACCCGCGTGCGGTGTGGACGTCGGCCGCGTACGACCGTCACGTGCCGTGCCCCAGGTCGTGTCCCGTTCTCCGGGCCGCCGACCGTCCCTTGCGGGTTCTTCGCGCCGAAACCGGCGTCTTTGACACGTCCTTGACGGGTATGCGACCTGAGCGACGGACGGCAGGTCGCTGTCGTGGCGTCAAGAAGGGAGGCCGGGCCGTATGGGTCCCGTCAAGGTCCGTTCCGCCGTGCCGCGCGGTCTCTAGCGTCTGGCGCATGGGACACCGCGACGACGCGCGTGACCAGAGGCCCAGCACCTCCGGTCACCCGGTTCACGACCGCCGTTGGGCGCGAGATCTGGTCAGTGCCGGTCGCTGCGCCGTCGTACTGCTGACCCTGCTGTTTCTGATCGACTGGGGCGCGGACACCCTGTCCGCCCGACGCGGTGCGCTGTGGATCGCGCTCGCGCTGCTGCTCTTCCTCGCGCTCTGCCCGGCCCGGATCCGGGCCGGCGAGGGCTGGCTGGCCTCACGCCGCCTGCTGCGCGCCCACAGAGTCCGCACCGATCTCCTGGTGTCCGTGCGCTGCCTGGACGGGATCACCCAGCGTCTGGTGTTCCGGGACGTCTTCGGCGAACGTGTCGAACTCGACCCCCAGGTCCTCGTCGACAACCCCGACCTCTGGCACCGGCTCCACCAGGACGCCCGCAGGTCACTCACGCTCGGCACCCTGCTGTGCGGGACCACCGCGCTGGACCGGATCGCGGAGCGGGTGGAGCGCGAGACGGCACGTACGGTGTTCGAGGTCTCCGACCTGAAGTGACGGTTCCTCGGCTCAGTCCCGCGGCGGCACGCCCGTCATCAGGATGTCCAGCCCGCGCCGAGTCGTGGCCAGCACCACCCGGTCCCCCGCTCGCAGCACCCGCGCCTGTGCCGGACGCCAGTCGAACTCCGTGCGGTCGGGCCGCAGCCCGGTGAGGCTGTCCGCGGCCGACGCCGCCGGAAGCGGTCCGGCGGCGGCCCCGACGGCCAGCACCCGCCACGCGTTCTCCCGGAACGCCTCGTGCACGGACCGCCCCTCCAGCTCGGGATGCCCGGCCACGTCCACGCAGGTGAACAGCAGTGAGCCCCGCTCCACCGGCATCACCCCCAGCACATGCCGGCCCATCATCGCCGCGGCGAACGACGGCGCGGCCAACGCGGAAACACTTCTGCTCCGGGTCAGGGCGTCCGGGTAGGAGGCGCGCAGGGTGCGCTGGACGGTCGCCGCGAACCCGTCGTCGTAGAGCCGTGTCACCACCCGTACGGCGGGGTTGGTCTCCCGGACGGCCATGACGATGTCGAGGTTCTGCCCGTCGTCGCGGGTGAGCACCAGCAGCGAGCGGCTCTGCCGGACACGGGCCAGGTCCAGCACCTTCGGGGAGGTGGCGTCGTCCAGGATCAGCGGGACGCCGAGTTCACGGGCGAGGGGGACGCCACGGGCGTGCGGGTCGCGTTCGATGGCGACCACCTGGTGGTCGGCGGCGCGCAGCCGGGCCAGCACCCTCGTGCCGACCATGCCGAGGCCGACGAGGACTATGTGGCCGTTCACGTCGTCGTCGGGCGGGTGGTTGGCGGAGGCGGTGCGGAAGGCCTCGGTGGCGTTCACGGTCGCGGCGACGACGAGCGGGAGCACGGCCAACCCCACGAAACCGGCGAGGAGTTGGAGGACGCGGCGGGCGACCGGTTCGTCGGTGGCCGGGTCGCCCATGGTGAAGATGTCCAGCAGCGGGAGGTAGAAGTTCTTCCACCACGGGTGTTCGTCGGCGAAGAGCGCGGTGGCGGCCGACAGCGCCACGACGACGGCGCCCAACGCCCCGTAGACGGCGGCGAGTTGATGGGAGAGGAACACCTTCCACGGCAGACGGGCGAGCCGCGCCCGCAACCAGGTGCGGGGATGCAGACGCAGTCGGCGGACGGCCGCTTCGGCCGCGTCCCCACTGATCTCCTCCAGCATCAGCCGGCCGTGCGTGAACTGCCGGTGGTACGCGGTCCGGGTGTCGGGCAGCAGTTGGATGCCGTCCTCCCCGGGCGTCTCCGCGCTGTCCTGGCTGGCCGGGTCGTCCTGGTGGGCGCCGGACAGGACGGCCAGGGTGGTCAGGTCGGTCGCCTGCGCCGGCGCACCCGCGGCCCGTACGACACCGCGGAAGACCTTGCCCTCGACCTGGAGGGTGTGGCCGTGGCCCACGGCGGCGGCCGCCACGAGTTCCGGTACGGCGGTGTCGGCGTCGGAGAGCACGGTGGTGGAGGTGTCCTGGGCGGGGTCGTCGCACAGTCCGGCCGCCCGGTCCAGGAGCCGTTCCAGATGGCGGCCGCGCTCGCGGTTGAACATGCGGACGACCAGCCGGACCGAGGGGTTGATGGTGCGGGCCAGCAGAGCGGCGGTCATGTTGACCTGGTCGTCCCGGTAGGTGAGGGCGAGGGCGGCGGCCCGGTCGACGCCCGCCGCTCTCAGGGTGCGCTCGTCGGGCCGTGCGGAGAGGTGCAGTTCGACGGGCGAGTCCGGGTCGCGGTGCAGCGCGGCGATCCGGGCGCCGTGCTCGTCGCCTGCGGAGGGCAGCACGACGGTGACCATCTCGCCGCACACACCGTCCAGTTCGACGGCGAGCCGGTGCGCGAGCCCGTCGTCACCGCAGATGATCATGTGCTGTGCTCGCTGTCCGGAATCCGCGCGGATGGGGAGAGTTGACGTCACAAGAGGCAGAACGGCCGGGGAGGGCGGCACTGTTCCGGCCGTGCACCTGACAACCATCAAAGAATGAATCAAGAACACGCCAAGACGGGCAGGTCAGACCACTGCACTGCCGACCTCGTACGCGGCCGGGGCAACGACATCACTGCCGGGGACGTTGACACTGTCTTGACGGGCCGCGGCCGGGATAGGGTGAAAGCGGTGTGCCGGGAAGTCTGGTCGGCAGGGTGCCGCGGTGGCCCCCTTCGCAATCCAGGGGGACGGCATGCGCGGCGTCGGAACGGTTCTCGCACTCGTGGTACTGGCCACACTCGTGGCCACCTTCGCCCGCCGGTGGCGCATTCCCGCCCCTTCTCTCCTCGTGGTCGCCGGTCTCGCCGTCGCCCTGCTGCCGGGCACCCCGCAGATCGAGATCAGCCCCGAGATCATCGGCCTGGTGGTGCTGCCGCCGCTGCTGTACGCGAGCGCCGAGGAACTGTCCTGGCGCGAGCTGAAGGCGGTCTGGAAGCCGGTCGGGATCCTGGCCATCGGGCTGGTCCTGGCGTCCGCGGCGGCGGTCGGCGCGGTGGCCTCCCTGGTGACGCCGCTGTCGTGGCAGATGGCGTTCGTGCTCGGCGCGGTACTGGCCAGCACCGACCCGGTCGCGGTCACCGCACTCGGCAGACGTCTCGCGCTGCCGCCCAAGGTCCAGATGCTGGTGCAGGCGGAGAGCCTGTTCAACGACGCGACCTCGCTGGTCCTGTTCCGGGTCGCGGTGAGCGTGGCCGTGGCGTCCGCGGCGGCCGACTGGGGCGCGGCGGGCGGCGAGTTCATGGTCCTCGCGGGCGGCGGCACGGTCATCGGCGCGGCCGTCGCCTCCGTCGTCACCCTGATCCGCCGGCGCACCGAGGACCCGGTCCTGGAGACGGTCATAGCCCTGGTCACACCGTACGCCGCCTACGTTCTCGCCGAGGCGGCCCACACCTCCGGCGTCACCTCGGTCGTCGTCGCCGGCGTCGTCCTCGGCGGCCGCGGCGACCGGCTCACCAACGCCCGCATCCGCCTCCAGCTGCACGCGGTCTACGGCACCGTCGTCTTCCTGCTGGAGAGCGTGGTCTTCTCCCTCATCGGCCTCGCCCTGCCCGCCCAGGTCCGGGCCCTGTCCGACGGCGACCGGGCCTGGCCGCTCTACGCCCTCGCCGTCGCCGGCACCCTCATCGCCGTACGGCTGCTGTGGCTGGCGCCCCTGTCGGCGGTGGTGCAGCGCAAGGGCGGGATCAGCCGCATGAACTGGCGGATGCCGGTGGTGCTGACCTGGGCGGGCACAAGGGGCGTCGTGCCGCTGGCCGCCGCGCTGTCCATCCCGGAGGCCACGAAGAGCGGCTCGGCCCTGGTGGACCGCCCCCTGGTGCTGGTCCTGACCACCTCGGTCGTGGTCGTCACCCTCGTCGTACAGGGCTTCACCCTCGCCCCGGTCGTCCGCCGCTCCGGCATCGCCCTCGAACCCGACCACACCGAGCGCGAGGAGGCCGCCGCCCGCTGCCGCCTCGCCGACGCCGGCATCCGCCGTCTCGAAGAGCTCTCGGAGCTGGAGGCCGTACCCGACGTCGTCCTCGACCGACTCCGCCGCGGCCTCACGGCCCGCCGCGACGACGCCCGCGACCGCCTCGCCGACGACGACGGCCATGCGGTCCCCGTCGAGTCCGCCGACCTGGTCTACCGCCAGCTGCGCCGCGACCTGATCGCCGTGGAAGCGCTGGAACTCCAGCGCCTCTACGACGAGCACGCCATCAGCGACACGACCCGCAGACGGCTCCAGCGCTCCCTGGACCTGGAGGAGGCACGCCTCACGGACGCCTGACTCAGCGGAACTCGGCCAGCCGCGGCCGCAGCCCGAGAGCCGTGAGCACCACGGCCGCGAACAACAGACCAACCGCCCACGGCAGCACCGCACTCACGGCGGACCTCCCCTCCCCCACCGCCGAGGCGAAGTGCGCCCGGTTGATGTCGGTGACCTTGTCCAGCGCGGCCATGTAGGCCCCGAAGTGCGCGTTGGACGTCCCGGGCTCCCACCCCATGCAGAACTCGACCGCCTCCCGCTCCTTGCCGGCCGCGAGCAACGCCCGGATCCTCCGGTCGTCGCGCTGGTAGACGGCGTAGGCCTCGACCGTCCGCTCGGCCGCGGCCCGCTCCCCGGGAAAGGTGATGTTGTCGAGCTCGCGCCGGTACTCGCCGGTGAAGCGCAGGTCGTGGTGGTCGGTTCGGTACGCCTGCCAGCTGGTGGCGAGTCGGGAGTCGTACGACGACAGAGTCGCGCCCCTGATGCCGTACAGCTCCTGCGACTTGGCGAGGAACGTCCGCGCGTAGCGGTCGCGGCGCTGCGGGTCGAGGAGGTAGCGGCTCTCGTCGGCGTTGGCGTCATAGGCGATGGCGCGGGCGCGGGAGAGGGCGACGACGGAGTCGAAGGCGTCCCGCCGGGCGCCGCGCAGATGGCCGGAGGTGGCCGACAGCATCTCGGTGCCGAGCACGACGGCGAGGAGGGTGCAGGCGGTGGCGGCGAGCACGCCGGGGTTGAGGACGCGGCGGAAACTGCGGGCCAGATACCACTGGAGGCCCCCGAGCAGGACGAGCAGCAGCAGACCGAGCGCGAGGACGGCGGCGAGCTGCGCGGAGAGGGCGGAGCGGGCCGCGCCGTACTCCGCGTCGAAGGCACGGTTGTTGGAGTCGACCAACTTGCGTGATTCCGGCAGGAGTTGCCCCCGCAGCAGATCCGTCGCCTTCCGGTACTCGACGAGCGCGTCCGCCGTGCCGCCGACCCGCCCGTCGCTCTCCAGGGCGCGCCCGACGAGTTCCTGGTACTCGGCGAAGTCGTCGGTGAGGGACTCCACGGTCCGTTCGTCGCCCCGGGCGCCCTGCGCGGCGACGGCGAGCGTGCGCAGGTCGTGCCCTATCCGGCGGCGGGCGTCGCGGTAGAGACCAACAGCCTTCCCGTACGGGGTCTGGAGCCGCCCTCTTCCACCGTCGCCGTTGGCGAGCAGCATGTTGGCGGCCTGTGCGTCCATGTCGTTCAGGGCCAGGTCGAGGTCGGCGGCGCTGGTGGTGCGGGGGGCGTCACGGCCGGCGACGCTGCCCCAAGTGCCGCCCGCCGCAAGGCCGGCCACCAGCAGGAGTGCCGCGAGGGCGGTGGCCAGCAGGACCGTGGCCGCGCGCAGCAGGTGCAGCCGCGCGGGCACGGTGGCCCGGAAACGGCGACGCAGAGCGGCCCGCGCGGCCACGGTCCGGTGCCCGGGACCGGTGGGCCCCGAGCGGGGCGGCCGCGGGCCGGGCCCGCCCCCGGCCGGGACGACCGCTCGCACCGGCGGCCGCACGGCGCCTTCCGTATCGGGTCTCCGCGATGTTCCGGCCGTGATCGCCACGGTCCCTCCCCTACCAGGCCACGGACGGTCACCCGTCCCCCGCGCCGCTCAGTCTGCGACCGGTTCCGGCCACTCGAGAGGTCCGTTGACGCTCCTCTGACGCAGGATCAGGTGTGTTTGACGGGACCTTGACGGCGTCTGCGACGGGGCGAAGGTGTCCTCGTGCCGTCACCCCGTCCCATGACACAGGGTGTCCGCGCGGGGCCGGCGACAGTGCTTCCCTCACCCGGCCTAATACCACCGAAACTCCGCGTACCTTGCCTTTTCGACGCGCGACGACTCCGAGCAGGCAGTCTTAACGGAAGCTTGACGCCCACAGCCCCGCCATCCGTGGGCCCGCGCGTCACTCTCCGCTTACGCTGATTCCGCCGTCCGCGTGATGGCCGGAACCCACACGCTGAGCCGCACCTCAGGAGCACGCCGATGGCCACCACCGAGTACCCGCCTCCCAGTCGCCTGCGCGCCTGGATGCTGCAGGGCCTG
Source organism: Streptomyces sp. NPDC001617 (assembly GCF_053596855.1). NCBI lineage: Bacteria > Bacillati > Actinomycetota > Actinomycetes > Kitasatosporales > Streptomycetaceae > Streptomyces > Streptomyces sp. NPDC001617. The sequence continues at coordinate 5,945 of NZ_JBSFHA010000004.1, read as the reverse complement.
TCCGACATGGGCAAGGGTGTCCAGCAGGCCCCGCAAGCCGAGCCGGGGCCGGCCCACAAGGGCCAGCGTTGGTACCGGGTGATGTGCCTGACCGGTGTGGACTACTTCTCGACCCTCGGCTACCAGCCCGGCATCGCCGCCCTGGCCGCCGGTCTCCTGTCGCCGGTGGCGACCGTCATCCTGGTGATCGTGACCCTGGCCGGTGCGCTGCCGGTCTACCGTCGGGTGGCCGAGGAGAGCCCGCACGGCGAGGGCTCGATCGCGATGCTGGAGCGGCTGCTGTCGTTCTGGAAGGGCAAGCTGTTCGTCCTGACCCTGCTCGGCTTCGCGGCGACCGACTTCCTGATCACCATCACGCTGTCGGCGGCGGACGCGGCCACCCACATGGTGGAGAACCCGCACCTGACCAGCGTTCTGCACGGCCAGCGGATGATCATCACGCTGGTCCTGGTCGCCCTGCTCGGCGCGGTCTTCCTCAAGGGCTTCCTGGAGGCCATCGGCGTCGCGGTCGCCCTGGTGGTGGCCTACCTCGGCCTCAACGCGGTCGTCGTGGTCGTCGGCCTGTGGCACGTCGCCACCGAGGGTCATGTGGTCACCGACTGGTCCAACGCCCTCACCGCCGAGCACGGCAACATCTTCGCCATGATCGGCGTCTCACTGCTGGTCTTCCCGAAGCTGGCCCTCGGCCTGTCCGGCTTCGAGACCGGCGTCGCGGTCATGCCGCACGTCCAGGGCGACGCGGGCGACACCGACGAGAACCCCGGGGGCCGTATCCGCGACACGAAGAAGCTCCTCACGGCGGCCGCCGTGATCATGAGCATCTTCCTGATCGTCACGAGCTTCATCACCACGGTCCTGATCCCGGAGAAGGAGTTCAAGTCCGGCGGCCAGGCCAACGGGCGCGCGCTCGCGTACCTGTCCCACGAGTACCTGGGCAACGCCTTCGGCACGGTCTACGACGTCTCGACCATCGCCATCCTGTGGTTCGCCGGCGCCTCCGCGATGGCGGGCCTGCTCAACCTCATGCCGCGCTACCTGCCCCGCTACGGCATGGCCCCGCACTGGGCCCGTGCCGTCCGCCCAATGGTGATCGTCTTCACCCTGGTCGGCTTCCTGGTCACCTGGATCTTCGACGCCGACGTCGACGCCCAGGGCGGCGCCTACGCCACCGGTGTGCTGGTCCTGATGTCCTCGGCGGCGATCGCGGTGACCATCGCATCCCGCCGCGCCGGGCAGCGCGCCTTGACGATCGGCTTCGGCGTCGTCTCGGCGGTCCTGCTCTACGTCACCGGCGCGAACGTCGTCGAACGCCCCGACGGCGTCAAGATCGGTGCCTGCTTCATCGCCGGCATCATCCTGGTCTCCCTCCTGTCCCGGCTGGCCCGCGCCTTCGAGCTGCGCGTCACGCATGTCGAGCTCGACGACATGGCGGAACGATTCATCCGGGACATGGCCAGCCGCAAGATACGGTTCATCGCCAACGAGCCCGACCAGCGGGACAAGGCCGAGTACCGCGACAAGATCCAGCAGATCCAGGAGGACAACGACATCCCCGGCGAGGACTTCGTCTTCGTCGAGGTGACGGTCACCGACCCCTCGGAGTTCGAGGCGGGCCTGAGGGTGCGCGGCGAGGTTCTGCACAAGCGCTATCGCGTCCTGACCCTGGAGTCGTCCTCCATCCCCAACGCGCTGGCGGCCCTGCTCCTCCACGCCCGCGACTCCACCGGCTGCACCCCGCACATCTACTTCGAGTGGACCGAGGGCAACCCCTTCGCCAACTTCCTCCGCTTCTTCCTCTTCGGCCAGGGCGAGGTCGCCCCGGTCACCCGGGAGGTTTTGCGCGAGGCGGAGCCGGACCGCGCCCGCCGCCCGCGCGTCCACACGGGCTGAGCACGATCGCGGCGAGCGTCAGGATTCCGTCAAGATGCCGCCCCTCGGCATCAGGACGCCGTCAGGAGCAGCTCCCGTCCCGCCTTCCGCGCTCTACGGTCACCTCATGCCAAGAAGCAGACCGCCGAACCCGGCGGGTGACCGCCACTGGCGTGGCAGCGTCCGGCTCGCCGTGTGCTGCGCTCTCACGTTCTGCGCGATGACCATGCTGGTCGACTGGGACGCGGAGACCCTGACCCCGGCCCGCGCGCTGCTCTGGCTCACCCTGTCCGCAGCCGTCTTCACCGTGCTGCTCCCGCCCCGTGTGACCGCGGGGCCGGGCTGGCTCGCCGTACGCGGCCCGGTGTGCCGGCACATGGTCCGTACGGACGCCCTGGTCGCCGTACGCCAGTACAGCGGAGCCTCCTCGCACCTCGTCCTGCGCGACGCCCACGGCGGGCATGTGGAGCTCGACCCCCGCGTCCTGCTCGCCGACCCCCTGCTCTGGCACGAGCTGGACACCGGTGTCCGCCGCTCCCTCGAACGCGGCACCCTGCGCCAGGGCACGGACGTACTGCGCAGCCTCGGCCACGAGATCGACGACGAGACCGCGCGGGCGGTCCTCAGGGCGTCGGGTCTCTCCTGACGAACGCCCGCCGCCGCGGCCGTACCACCACCCGCCCGAAGTCCTTACGGCCGTGTATCTCGACCCGCAGCTCGACGGGCGCGCCCGGCTCCCCGGCCGACCGGGCCTTGATCTTGGCGAAGCCCAACACCAGACCGTCGGTGTCCACCACGATTCCCGGCCGCGTCACCAGCTTCAGCACGCCCCCGCGCATGTCCAGGTCGATCCGCAGGGTGTCGTACGTGATCACCGCATCGCTCAGGTCGAGGGTCACGTCACCCCACTCCGACTCGATCTCCAGCCGCCGCGGCACCACCCAGCCCTCGCCCCGCCGGGCCGAGCCGCCCCGCTGCTCGATCCGTACGACGTCCTTGGCCTCGACCGGTATCCCCGCGACCTCGGTCGGCAGGTCGGTCGTCAGGACGGCGAGCTCCCCCACCGTCCGGGCGGACAGGGCCGCCTCCACGCGCTCGTCCAGTTCCTCCACGGTCAGCCGGCCGTCCCCGGCCGCGATGCGCAGCACGTCCACGACCCGGTCGCGATCCGCGTGCGAGGCCCTCAGTCCGAGCGAGTCGGCGGCACCGGACGCCCCACCACCCCGCGACAGCTCACCGGCCATGCCCGCACTCCCCTCCGAGGCCACGAACTAACGCTATATCGCGTCATACCCCACACTCAACCCCGTATCCGCGAGGGCCCGTTCACGGCCCTATCGTGATCCGCATGCAGAGCTACACAATCGGCCAGGCAGCACGGCTGCTCGGCGTCAGCCCCGACACCGCACGCCGCTGGGCGGACGCCGGCCGGGTGGCCACCCACCGCGACGAGGGCGGACGCCGGCTCATCGACGGCCGGGACCTGGCGGCCTTCTCCGTCGAACTCGCCAAGGCCGGCAGCGGCGAGGAGGAAGCCCCGTACACCTCGGTCCGCAACGCCTTCCCCGGGATCGTCACCGCGATCAAACTCGGCGACGTGGCCGCCCAGGTCGAGATCCAGGCCGGCCCGCACCGACTGGTCTCCCTGCTGACCCGGGAGGCCGTGGAGGAACTGGGCCTGGAGGTCGGCATGGAGGCCACGGCCCGGGTGAAGTCGACGAACGTCCACATCGACCGCACCTGACCCACCGGCACCGCCCGTTCCGTACGAACGCACATGCCACCCTACGAAGCCATTACTCCGGCTCATGCAATGCGACAGGAGACTTACACCTCGCATATGCGCCAGTATGATCGGCGCACGGGAGGGACCCGACGGCCCCTCCGCGACGAGAACCGAGGGAGTGGACCCGTGATGACCCGTTCCGCGCGCCGGACCCGCCGGACCCTGCAGGTGGCCGGCACAGGAGCCGCCGCGCTGCTGGCCCTGACCGCCTGCTCCTCGTCCGACTCCGACTCGAACTCCACGAAGTCCGACACCTCGTCGTCCGCGTCCTCCTCGCCGAAGCTGTCCGGCACCGTCACCGTCTTCGCGGCCGCCTCGCTCCAGGAGAGCTTCACGACCTTGGGCAAGGAGTTCGAGAAGGAACATCCGGGCACCAAGGTCACCTTCAACTTCGGCGGCAGCGACACGCTGGCCGCGAGCATCACCGGCGGCGCGCCGGCCGACGTCTTCGCGGCCGCCAGCCCCAAGACGATGGCGATCGTGACCGACAAGAACGACGCGGTGGGCACCCCCGCCACCTTCGTCCGCAACCAACTGGAGATCGCCACCCTGCCGGGCAACCCCGACAAGGTCTCCTCCCTCAAGGACCTCACCAAGTCCTCGTTGAAGGTCGTGCTGTGCGACAAGACGGTGCCCTGCGGCGCCGCCGCCCAGAAGGCCCTGACCGCCGGCAAGCTGAAGCTCACCCCGGTCTCCTACGAGCAGGACGTCAAGAGCGCCCTGACGAAGGTCGAGCTGAAGGAGGCCGACGCGGCCGTCGTCTACAAGACGGACGTGAAGGCGGCCGGCAGCAAGGTCTTGGGCGTGGAGTTCCCCGAGTCCGCCGACGCCGTCAACGCCTACCCGATCGCTCTCCTCAAGAACGCCCCCAACGCGGCGGCGGCCAAGGAGTTCATCGCCCTCGTACGGTCCACCCAGGGTCAGAAGGTCCTGACCGAAGCCGGGTTCCTCAAGCCGTGACGTCCACCGACAAGCCCGACGCAGCGGCCGACACCCTCGAGGGTGGGCCGCGGCGCGGGCGTGTCCGCAAGACCGACGGCCACCGGGGCCACTCCCCCAACAGCCCCCGTCGGCAGGCCCGTTGGACGCGACGTACCCGGCGTACCCGATCCCCCGGCGTCCCCCTTCCTCTTCTCCTCCCCGCCCTCCTGGGCCTGGCCTTCCTCCTGCTCCCCGTGGTCGCCCTCCTGGTACGGGCGCCGTGGAGCACCCTCCCCGACCAGCTGACCAGCCCCGAGGTCTGGCAGGCCCTGCGTCTGTCCCTGCTCTGCGCCACGGCGGCGACCGCTGTGAGCCTGGTCATCGGCGTCCCCCTGGCCTGGCTGCTGGCCCGCACGGACTTCCCGGGCCGAGGCCTGGTACGGGCCCTGGTGACCCTCCCCCTGGTGCTCCCCCCGGTCGTGGGCGGCGTCGCCCTCCTCCTGGCCCTCGGCCGCAACGGCGTGGTCGGCCGGTGGCTGGACTCCTGGTTCGGCATCACGCTCCCCTTCACCACGACCGGAGTGGTGGTCGCCGAGGCCTTCGTGGCAATGCCGTTCCTGGTCATCAGCGTCGAGGGCACCCTGCGCGCGGCGGACCCGCGCTACGAGGAGGCCGCGACCACCCTGGGCGCCTCCCGCTTCACCGCGTTCCGCCGGGTCACCCTCCCCCTGATCGCCCCGGGCATCGCGGCAGGCGCGGTCCTGGCCTGGGCCCGGGCCCTGGGCGAGTTCGGCGCGACGATCACCTTCGCCGGCAATTTCCCGGGCCGCACCCAGACCATGCCCCTGGCGGTCTACCTGGCCCTCCAGAACAACCCAGAAGCAGCGATCGCCCTCAGCCTGGTCCTCCTGGCCGTCTCGATCGCGGTACTGGCGGGCCTGCGGGACCGCTGGATGACGACATCATGAAGGACACCGACCGGGTCAAGCCCCCCACCCATCCCCACGCCGCGCCCCGGGACGGCGCCCCGTCAACCGCAGACCACAACCCCGCGGCCGCCACAGACGGCGATCCCGCAACCACAGACCACAGCCCCGCAATCACAGACAGCGGTCCCGCGGCCACAGACCACAGCCCCGCGCTCGCAGACAGCGGTCCCGCGGCCACAGACGGCGATCCCGCAACCACAGAACACAGCCCCGCGCTCGCAGACGGCGATCTCGCAGCCACAGAACACAGCCCCGCAGCCGCCGACGGCGCCCAGCCCCCACAGGGGCCACCCGCACCCGACCACGAAACCGCCCAGTCGGCGTCCGCGCCCGGCACCTGGAGCAGCCCGCCGTCCCACGCCTCGCGGGCGACCTCGCGC